>NZ_JBVVOZ010000022.1:0-99171 GCF_055807395.1 Bradyrhizobium sp. Kon10
CTGACAGGCGAAGGTCGCAGCTATAACGCGGCCAACGCCGCCTATAACGGCGTCAAGCCGGCGCATCCGTTCTCGCTGGACGGCGGCGGGTGGGGCGCGTGGGAAGTCGCCGGACGCGTGAGCCAGATCGACCTCAACGATCAGCTCGCGACCGCCAATGGCATCGCAGGCGGCCGCCAGACCGTCTACACGCTCGCGCTCAATTGGTATGTCAACGGCAACGTCCGCTTTATGCTCGACTACCTGCATGGCAACATCTCCAAGCAGGCCTCGCCGGTCTCGAGCGCGGATGTCGGCTCAAGGTTCGACGCCGTGGCGATGCGCACGCAGTTCGCGTTCTAAAGACCATTCATTAGAGACTGGTTCGGAGTTCTCTGCGCGCCCGAACCAGTTTTGTGAGCATGTTCAACCACGGCTGGAGCAGCAGCGGGCAGGGCGCCGCTCATTGGTGCGTCCAGTTCGGGATGCCCTATGCCGGACTGGCCAGCGAAATCGGCTCGATGGATCGGGCACTGTGGTGGCGTTGATCATCGGCGGGGTCAGTATTGCTTCTCGTGTTCGTCGTAAACGAGTTTTGCGTCCCTCAGCCATGGGCACACGTCGACGTCCTTTTCGACCGCAATGTGAGTTTGGCGTGCGTCCAGAGGATCCTGCCGGATTGGCTCTGGCCGAAGCTGCGTCACAATCGTTAGGAAATTTGGCACCAGCGAATTGCAAGACGATACAAGTGCATAAAAAATATAAGCGCAACAGCGTACGGTTGGGCGGCACCGAGATCGGTGTGGGGTTGATGGGGACGTGGCTGCGGGTGCGCGAGCAGGTTCATTCGAACTACATCGGGCAGCACGTCAAAAACGGGAGGGCTGATGTAGCACGGACATTCGAGCAACTCGGTGATCGTTTCGCAAGCAGGGCGCCCCGGTTGGGCCGCAACGTGCGCGCGGTACTCTTCCGGCTCTAGTGCGGAGGGAGGCTAACGTAATGGCCTATATTGACGGCTTCGAGTTCTGCTTCGTTTTCTCAATCGCGGCGCTATTTCTGATCAGCCTCGTTACCCGCGCACCTCAGGGAGCGTTTGCACCGGATCCAACGATCATCGCCCGCGGCTGGCGCTTGCTCTGGCCTCAAGCTTCTCCACTTCTGCGTGGGCCAGATTGATCGGCGATAAGCGGGTTTCGCGCGGTTTCAGTTGTCCCTTTGTCGGAATTGATTCAGTGATACCCCATATCGGATCGCACTTTGCCGCGAAACACCCAGTAAGACCAACTCGTATACATCAAGATTGTCGGAAGTAACACGAGCGCTCCCACGAGCAGGAATGCCTGCGTCCGATCGGAGGATGCGGTCTCCCAAAGTGTGAGATGGGGCGGCACGATTGTGGGATAAAGACTGATCGCAATTCCGAAAAAGGAAAGAGCAAAAAGGCCTAGGCCCCCGGCGAACGGCAAGACTTCCGAGCGGTTATTGAAGGCACGCCAGGTAAAAATTGCGATGGTAACCGTGGCCATAGGAATCGGTGCCAAAACGAGGATATTTGGAAGCGCAAACCAGCGCGCGGCAATTGCTGGGTTCATGCTGGGCGTCCAGACGCTGACGATCCCAATCGCTAATAGGACACCGATGAGGCAAACGCGTCCTTGACGGCGGGCGCTCTCTTGCAAATCTCCTTCGGTCTTGAGAATCAGCCAGCCCGCGCCAAGCAATCCATAACCGAACAGTAAGGCGACCCCCGTCAGGATCGAGAACGGCGTCAGGAAGTCAAACGATGAGCCAGCGAATACCCTGCCGCTAACCTGGGACCCTTGGATAATGCTCCCGAGCACCATTCCTTGCGCGAAGGTTGCAACGCCAGATCCGAAACTGAAAGCATGATCCCAAAATGTTTTGTGTTCGGAGTCGCGAAACCGGAACTCGAAGGCGACCCCGCGAAACACCAGCGCCAGCAGCATCACCAGAATGGGAAAATAGACTGCCGGGATGATGATGGCGAAGGCGAGGGGGAATGCCGCAAACAAGCCGAGCCCCCCGAAAACCAGCCAGGTTTCGTTGCCATCCCAGACAGGCGCGATCGAATTCATGAGAACATTGCGCGCGGCGGTGCTTGGTGCAAAGCCGTATAGAATGCCTACGCCAAGGTCGAAGCCGTCGAGCAGAACATAAAAGAACACGGCCATCCCGAGAATTAACGTCCAGATCGGTACAAAGTCCAATACGTGGATCATGGTTCACGCGCCTCGGTAAATGCCGCGCCTGCCAGCACGGGGGCTTCGGGCCTGCCAGCCGCGATCGTTGTAACGTCGCCAGCCGGAGACCCCGGACCTGCACGTACAATACGCAGCATTAACAATAATCCGGCGGGATACATGATGAGATAGACGGTCGTGTAAGCCAGCAGCGAGATTGCCACATCGCGGCCCGTCAGGGACGGCGAGACGGATTGGGCCGTTCGAAGCAGGCCATAGACGGTCCAAGGCTGGCGGCCGACCTCGGTAACAGCCCAGCCGGCGATCACAGCGACGAACCCGATCGGAGAGACGAGGAGGCACAAAAGCAAGAACCGACGTGTCTCCACCAATCGCCCGCGCCAGCGTAACCATCCACCGAGTAGCACGATGCCGAGCATCAGCATGCCGCATCCCACCATGATCCGGAATCCAAAGAAGGGTATCGCAACAGGTGGCCGCTGATCGGGAGGGAAGTCCTTGAGACCTTTGACTTCGCCGTCGAGTTTGTGGGTTAGGATGAGGCTTCCGAGACCCGGGATTTCGATCGCGGCTCGATTGCTCTGCGTTCTTTCATCGGGGATCGCGAGCAGTGTCAGGGGAACCTTGCGAGCCGTATCCCAACGTGCCTCGATCGCCGCCAGCTTTGCAGGCTGGTGCTCCAGCGTATTGAGACCATGATGGTCGCCGAGAAAAATCTGCAGTGGCACCAGTACGGTCAGAAGCCAAAGCGTCATGGACAACATGGTCTGCCCTTCCGCCAAAAATTGTCCGCGTCGGATCAGATAGGCCCCGGTTCCGAGTACGACAAAACCTGCAGTGATGAAGAATGCGACGACGGTGTGCGCCAACCTTGGGAGAAAAGACGGATTAAAGATGATCGCTATCCAGTCCGTTGGGTAGAAACGGCCATCGATGATTTCGTATCCCGCCGGGGTTTGCATCCAGCTGTTGGCCGACAGGATCCAGAACGACGAGAAAAGCGTACCCGTGGCAACCATCAGCGCGGCAAAAAAATGCGTCCAGCGGGGTACCACCTTTCGTCCGAACAGCAGAACGCCGAGAAACCCCGCTTCGAGGAAGAAGGCCGTCAAGCCCTCATAGGCGAACAACGGTGAGAGAACGTTCGATGTAGCATCAGCATAACGGCTCCAGTTCGTGCCGAGTTGAAACGGCATCACCACGCCGGTTACGACGCCCATTCCGAAGGCGACCGAGAATATGCGGATCCAGAACATTGACACACGAAGATAGACCTCGCGGCCAGTGGCCAGATGAAATCCCTCGAGAACAGCGATGTACGCGGCTGCCCCCACGGTAAATGCCGGAAGTAGAATATGCCAACCGATTACCCAGGCGAATTGCAGGCGTGATAGAAATAGCGGATCAAAGTCCATTTTATCCGGCTCCAATGGTGACTGCGAGTGGCTGCCAAAGGCCGATCTCGGCGTTCATACGGGACGACGCCTAAATGACGCGCCCCTATTCGCAACTTTATCTGCGCCGATCGGTCCACGATTGGGGCTTACAAATTCGGATCTACGCGGTCATTGATGAACTTGGGCCGGGGTCTCCACTAGTTACCGCGCATTTATCCGAGAGGCACGCGCTCCATCGCCTCAATTCAAAGCATCGGCTAACGTATTTTTCTCTGTTCTGGTAAGCCATCTGACACTCGACTGTCCGTGGCGGATACTCATTTCAGCCTAGAGTGCCTCTGTCTGCTGCGCCAATCGTCGGACAATATGGCGCATTCATACTTTGATATGATCGGTTTGGCCCGAGAGTGGCCCGGCGCGGCAGGTCGGCTCCCGCAGGATTGCTCAAGATCCTGTGAGATAAACAGAGTCGCCAGCGAGTCGATCGCTCAGCCAGCAAAGACGCCTGGTAACCGAGCGTCTCGTCGGCCGACTCGCGCCGATGCCGGAGCCGTGTCTCACACCAAAGGCGAGAGCGCCTTGGCCGGTTCGACGGAGCGGCCCCCTGCGCGGGCATCGCGCGCGCGGCCGCGCGGAAGCTATGGACGACAAGACGTTCTCCGACGTGCTAGTCATCAATCTCAAAGGCGCGTTCTACACCTGCCGCGCCGCCGGCGAGGTGCTGCTCGCACATGGCCACGGCGCGATCGTCATCATCGCCTCCATTAACGCCAAGGGCGGCCAGCCCGGCCGGGCCAACTACGCGGCCTCGAAAGGGGGATTGGTCGGCCTCACAAAGACCTTGGAGGTGGAATGGCGCCATCGCGGCGTCCGCGTGAATGCTGTGGCGCCGAACCGCGTCGAAACGCCGATGATCCGCGACGGCATTCCCACCGCCTTTCTCGAGGGCGTCATGCTCGACCGCCCATCGCTCGGCCGCCTGGCGCAGCCGGCGGAGATCGCCTCTGCCATCGCCTTCCTGCTCAGTGATGAGGCCCCCCTACGTCAACGGCGCCGTGCTCGAGGTCGACGGCGGGCTCACCGCCGGTTTCCTGACCCACCGTCACGGAGCCGACTTCGCGCGCGCCGGCGCCCATCCAGAACACATGAAACCATGACAGAGCCTTCTGCCCAGCCACCGCTTGCGCTCGTCACCGGCGGCGCTCGCGGCATCGGCAACGGAATCGCGAGCCGGCTGGCTCGCGACGGATTCCAGGTGCTCGTCGTCGACTTCGATCGCGCGGCGGCCGAGGCCTGTGCCAGCCAAATCTCCACGGGTACCGTGATGTCACGCGCGGCCGCGGTCGATCTGCGTCAGCACGGGTTCGGGACGCCGGATTGGCAGGACCATCTGACCTGCCGGTCCTCTCCTCCACATCCACATTCATTGCTGGCGTTTGTACTTTTGTTCTCGGATGGCCACCTCTGGTCGACCATCCCATCCGTTCAGACCGATGCTTCAAATAGCATGATTGCAGGGCCGCGATCCCCTGAAGGCCGCGCTCTCCCGCTGCAAAGAGAGCTTCAGACGACGGGGCGAAGAAGCGCCGTCCCGGCCGCCACGTTGTTGCGCCAAGGCGCGGATCCGGTTCTCGTCGTGCTCCTTGGGACAATGGCTGCAAACCTCTAGTGTCCACTGCCGGCATCGAGGCGATCAGCCTTCTTGAGCAGCAGGCTCGCCACCATCGCAACTATCAGCGCCGCGCCCAGTGCGTAGAAGGTGTCGCTGAAGGCAAGGATATACGCCTGCTTCTGCACAATATGACCGATCGCGACATATGCGCGGTGCGCTGCATCAACGCGATCAATGACGCCGTGGTTCATGAAATATTGCGTGAGCTCCTCGATCCGGGTGCGGGTCGCCTGTTCCAGCACTGACACCGATTGCGACAATACGTTGGAGTGATACTGCTCGCGTTTGATCAGCAGCGTCTGCAGTCCGGCAATGCCAATTGCGCCGCCGAGCTGGCGCATCATATTGAACAACGCGGACGCGGACCCCGCATTGGCGGCCTCAATGCCCGCAGTTGCGACCGCCGAGAGCGGAGCGAACATCAGGGCCTG
Source organism: Bradyrhizobium sp. Kon10 (assembly GCF_055807395.1). Taxonomy (NCBI): domain Bacteria; kingdom Pseudomonadati; phylum Pseudomonadota; class Alphaproteobacteria; order Hyphomicrobiales; family Nitrobacteraceae; genus Bradyrhizobium; species Bradyrhizobium sp. Kon10. The sequence goes on from NZ_JBVVOZ010000022.1 coordinate 5,705, forward strand.
ACCAACGGCACGGACGACGTTCGGCCAAAACAGCTGATCGGCGGCATAGTCGTTGGTCATGTAAATGTTCATGAAGTTGGAAACGGCGAATAACCCAAATCCAATGGCAATCATGATGCGCGGATCGACGCGGTTCATCAACCGTGGCACCAGCGGAATCAGCACAAGCTGCGGCAGCCCGGTCCAGGCCAGTACCGCGCCGATTTCCTCGGAATTGTAGCCCTGGACGCGCGAAAGATAGACAGGAAGAATGTAGACCGAACCGTACAAGGCAACGCCGAGCAGGAAGTTGGCGAGAACGCCGAAGCCGAAATTGCGACGAAACAGCAGGCGAAGGTTCAGCAGCGGTTTCTTGCTGGTCAGTTCGATGAGAACGAACAGCGGCAGCGTGATCCCCGCAATGACGGCGAAGCGCACGATAAAGGGCGAACCGAACCAGTCATCCTTGTTACCTTCTTCCAGCACCGTCTGCAGCGTCGCAAGTCCGATCGCCATGGTGACGATGCCCAGCCAGTCGCCGTCGCGCAGCAGCGACAGCTTCATCGGCGATGCTTCCAGCGAGAAATAGAGCATGCCGATCATGATCGCGCCCGGCACGATGTTGACGTAGAAAATGTATTGCCAGCCCCAGTTCTCGGTGAGATAGCCGCCGATCGTCGGCCCGATGGCCGGCGCGAACGTCGCGGAGATCGCAAACAGCGCCTGCCCGATCGGCTGCTTCGCCTTCGGCAACAATGTGATGATCAGCGTGAACGCCAATGGGATCAGCACGCCGCCGGTGAACCCCTGCACGGCACGTAACGCGATCATCTGCGGCAGGTTTTGAGCAAGTGCGCACGCCGCCGAGAACACCAGGAAGAGGATGGCGTTGGTCAGGAGGTAGATGCGGATCGAGAACACCTGGGCAAGCCAGCCGCTCAAGGGGATCACCACGATTTCGGCGATCAAATAGGAGGTCGAGATCCAGCCACCATCATCGATCCCCGCGCCGATACCGCCCTGAATATTGGCAAGCGAAGCATTAACGATCTGGATGTTGAGCACTGCCATGAAGGCGCCAAGCGTGGCTCCGATCACTGCGAGCCAGGTCTTTGCTGAGACGGCAGGAGCGGCTGCAGGTACGACGGTTGGCTCACCTTCGCTGGCAGAACTGATGTCGACGGTAGTTTGCAGTGTGGTCATCATTGTCTGCTCGCGTGCGAGGGCGCATTCGTTCAGGTCCGGACTAGGGGCCGCCCGACGCGAGCCGCTTCTCGGCCTCGCGCTTGGCGACCGCGGCCGATTTGGTGTTGACAGTCGGCACAGCCGACATGCCCGGGCGCAGTAGGCCTTTCAGGCTCGGATCGTCGAGCACGATCTTGACTGGCACGCGCTGCACAATCTTCGTGAAGTTACCAGTCGCGTTGTCGGGCGGCAGCAGCGTAAATTCCAGGCCGCTCGCCGGCGCCAAGCTGTTGACATGGCCCTTCAGCCTCGTCGACTGGAAGCTATCGACGTACAGATCCACCGGTTGATCGTTGCGCATATGAGTAAGCTGGGTCTCCTTGAAATTGGCGACGACATAGACCGCATCCAGTGGCACAACCGCCATCAGCTGGGTTCCGGCCTGCACATATTGTCCCACCCGGAGGGAGCGCGCGCCGACCGTACCGTCCACGGGCGCGGTCACCTGCGTATAAGACAAATTCAGGACCGCCTGCTGCTCGAGGGCGCGGGCATGGTCGAGCTGCGCAACCGCCCTCGCACGCTCGGTTGACAGTACTTCGACCTTTTTGTTGGCGGCGATCAGACCTGACCTGCCCTGCTGTAGTTGAGCGGACTGCGCACGCAAGGCGGCATCGGTCTGTTGCGCGCGTTGCACGGTGCCTGAACCCGACTTCATCAGCCCGTCGTAACGGGTGCGTTCTTCCTGCGCAAACTTCAGATTGGCCTCGGACGCATCGACCTCGGCCGCCTGCTGCTGGATCAGCGGCTCCTGCAATTCGATCTGCGCGTCGAGGTTCTTCACCGCGGCTTCGGAGGCCGCAACGTCAGCCTTGGCCTGGTTCAGCGCGGTCTTGAAGTCGCGGTCGTCGATTCGGGCCAGAGGCTGGCCGGCCGCAACCTGCTCGTTGTCGGCAACAAGTACCTCGGAAATGTATCCCGAGATTTTCGGTGCGATGATTGTCGAGTCGGCTTTGACATAGGCATCGTCCGTCGTTTCCAGATAGCGGCCGGTGGTGAGATAGTAGTGACCGAAATAAGCGGTTCCGACGAGGCCGAACACTACGGCAAGCGCGAGCGCTGCCCGCCGGATCCCTTGCCGGGACGGGCGAAGACTGGGTCTGGCGTTCTGTTCAGGAGCAAAGGAAACGGTCGACATGGTATCCTCTGAGACTTGGAAGACGGAGCTTCAGCTCAATCTGGGCGACGGACGTCTGTGAAGGCGATCGCCATCAGTTTTAGCTGACTGACCGCACGGCATTCACTCATACATTAAGCCCCGATCAGTCATACGTTGATGTGAGCGAGATCTTCCAATCGTCGGATGGTCAGAAAGAAGCGGGCGGCCATTATTCGTCGACTGCCGCGGGTCTCCTGACGTTGGTGCTTTGATGCGAGTCGCCGCGGCATTACCGAAGCGGGATTGGGAGAGCCGGGGAAGTGAAGCAGGAATGGCTCAACCGCGCGGGGCAAAATGTCGGGAGGATTGTTCGATGAGGAGCATAGGAAGCAGGGACCGCAGCATGAATGAGGCGACTATGTCGGCGCGCCTGGGCGTAGCCTCATGGATCATCTTGATTGTGCTGGTATCGCTTTTGCTTGCCACCTGTGTTGTTGCCTATCTCGGCTGGAGCCTCGCAGATGGTGTCGATGTGCCAATCTCAGGCTATATCGCGATGGCAGTGGGAGTTGTTGTTTCTCTCGCCGTTGGTTTTGGCCTAATGGCACTTGTTTTCTACAGTAGCCGAAAAGGATACGACGAAGCTCCGGTACTCGTTGTTCCGGAGAATGATTCGAAAGAATACGGCTCTCCTTCGAACAAACTGGATTAGCCAAAGCTCTGGATCTCGATCCAGACGCCATATCTAGTCTTGACGGTGATTTGAACGACATGCGCCTGTGCTAATCGAAAGGACGTCACAGCTCAGGCCCGTCTCGGGCGGTGCGACGCTCGGAACGTCCGCCCACGACCCGCACATTCGAGCGCACAATGAGTTCGCCGTTGGGAGACTGGGTTCAGCTTCGCGCTCCCTGCATGGCGCGGGCAAGGCAGCTCCGCGCTCTCGTAAATCGCTATCGATGCTCCGGGCCTAGGCCTTGAAACTCCTAAGAGTTTGTGGTCACGAATGGCTCAACAAGATGTGCACGCGAGGGTCCGGGGTCGAATCCGTCGGCGAAATATTGCGTTTCGCTGGCTACCAATCCGTCGCGAAATTCCATGATGCTCACCGCGTAGGATGGTACGCCGTCATAGGTAAGCACGAATTCAGTGACCCAGAGATCGCCCGCGCCAATCATTCGCCGGATCGTAAAACGCTTCTTATTTGGCTGGACGGTTCGGCTCTCCTGAATATTGTGCCGGCCGCGGATCCGCTCTCCCGATTGTGGATAATCAAGCACGGCATCGTCACGGTAGATTTCGTGTTCGACCTTGAAATCGCTGGCGTCCGAAGCATCCCAATGACGCTCCAGCGCCATTCGTACAGTTCGATCATCCATCTCATCCTCCCACCTTCGCTTCGCGCTACCAATTCCTGATACCTCGTACGTAGGGCGCTGTTATCGATCGCGCCATTCGTCGCCTCATCATGTCCGCTCATACCTTGATATGATCGCACTCCGCTGAGGGTTGTATGGCCGAACACGCCAGTGGCTTGCAGGATCGAAGAGCGCCATGGCTCTTAACAGCGAGGTGTACGCATATGCGTGACCGGTACCGCGACGATTCCCCTTCGGCTTTCAGTCTCGCTCGCCGCGAGCTGCTGGTAGGTGGGCTCCTAGTCGTCGGGATTGCCGCGCTCCCAGCGGTGCCCGCTGTTGCGGCTCCGACCTCGTCGCCCGATGAAGCTGCGGCGCGGTTCATGGAAATTTCGTCGCTGTTGGTTCCGCACCGCCTCAACGCGGAGGTCGGGAAGCGCATGGGTGCCGCGATGGGCGCGTTGAACCTGTCGCTGTCACAGCAAATCGACGAGCTCCTTGCCATCGCACGAGAGAAGAGCGCGCGAGTCGTGGAGGACTTCTTTGCCGATGTGCCGGACGGCCCGCTGAAAGAGGCCGCGCTTTCGATCATTTCCGCCTGGTATCTGGGCGTCGTAACCGACGCTCTCGATGCCGAGGTGTTCGCTTACGAATATGCGCTCATGTATCAGCCGACGAGGGACGTCATGACGATTCCGTCCTACGCGATCTCCGGGCCGAATGGATGGACGGCTGAGGCGCCGCCACTGAGCAATATGCCTGAATTCTGAACGCGGTGCTCTCGAGAGAGGAATTATCCAGATGGCCAGCGAATATAGTGCAGACATGGTCGTCGTGGGAACCGGGGTTGTGGGTTGCCTGATCGCGCAAGAGGCTCTTGACGCCGGTTTGTCCGTGCTGATGCTCGAGGCCGGTCCGCGCGTCGATCGCTGGCGAGTTGTCGAGAATTTCCGGAACCTGCCGCCAAGCCTGCGGCTGTTTCATTGGAATGCGCCGTATCCACCGAGGCCGTGGGCGCCGCATCTCGAAACGCGGACTGCCAATGAGCACGAGCAATACCTTCAACTGGAAGGACCGAATGCCCGGGCGTATCTCCAGGGTTATGTCCGCTATGCGGGAGGCGCGACCTGGCACTGGGCCGGAATCTGCTGGCGTCTGACGCCCGAGGACATGCGTCTGAAAAGCCTATATGGGGTCGGCCGGGACTGGCCATTCAGCCACGAAGTTATCGAGCCCTACTACACGCGCGCGGAATACGCGATCGGCGTGAGCGGTCCATCCGATCCAACACTGCAATGGCCGCCAAATGGCAGGCGCTCAAAACCCTATCCGATGGGACCAATTCCCTTCGGTCCCGGTGAACATCGTTTTACCGAGGCCGCCGCGAGAATTGGGATGATCAACCTGCCGGCGCCTCAGGCTCGCAATAGCGGCGTCTCGTATGACGGCCGGCCGGCGTGTTGCGGCAACAACAACTGTTTTCCGGTATGCCCGATCGCCGCCAAGTACGATGCGGCGACGGCTTTGCCAAAGATCGAGGCCAAGGGCGGCAAAATCCTTGCCAATGCGGTCGCTTATCGAATCGAGACCGGCGAGAAGAATTCGGTCGAGGCGGTTCACTATTTCGACCCGGACAAGCGCTCGCACAGGGTCACGGCCAAGATCTTCGTGATTGCCTGCAACGGTATTGAGACGCCAAAGCTGCTTTTGCTGTCAAAGAACGAGCGCAATCCTAACGGTGTGGCGAACAGCTCCGATCAGGTTGGTCGCAATATGATGGATCAGCCGAAGCTCACAGCGGAGCTGGAGCTCAAAGAACCCCTGTGGACAGGCGTCGGTCCGGTTCAGAGCAGCAGCATCCTCAATACCACGCAGGGCGAATTCCGCAGCCGTTACGCCGGAGCGATGTTCCGGATGGAGAACTTCGCCCGCAGCCCCCTCGGTGCGGCGGCCGCGCTGAAAAAAGGTCTGGTTGGCAAGGCCCTGGATAGCGAGATCCGGCGGCTTTCCGCTTGCACTGCAAGGTTGACCGTGGAGCACGAGATACTGCCTTCCGCAAACAACCGTTTGACGCTGTCCAGCAAGAAAGATTGGCTCGGCATCAACAAGCCGAATATTCACTACGACGTCGGCGATTACGTGCGCCAAAGCGCCAAAGAATACACCGTGCCGCGGCTGCAGCAATTGGCTGCCGAACTCGGCGCTACCAAGTTCCAAGTGTCGCCCGAGTTTCTCAACAGCGACCACATCATGGGCGGCTGCATTATGGGGGCGGAAGCGGCGACAGCGGTGGTGGATGCCGACTGCCGAGCGCACGATCACCCCAACCTGTTCCTGCCTGGCGGCGGCGCGATGCCCAGCGCAACGGCTTCGAACAGCACGCTGACGATGACGGCGCTGGCGCTGAAGGCGGCTGACGCGATCACCAATCAACTCAAGCATGGTTGATGATGGGCAACTCCAGTCAACACCTCGGCGCGCTGCTCGTCTGTGTTGCCACAATCGCTGCGACCGGCTTTTGTCAGGCGGCTGATTCGCCGGGGCAAACGGCTGCTGCGATCAAACGCGGGGAATATCTCGCGGTTGCCGCTGACTGCGGCGCCTGCCACACGGTACCACGAGGCAAGCCCTTCGCTGGCGGGTTGGCCATCTCGACGCCGCTCGGAACCATTTATTCGACCAATATCACACTGTCGGCCGATTTCGGGATTGGCCACTACACCGAGGAAGAATTTTCTCGGGCGCTCCGTCGCGGAGTTCGACGCGATGGCGCCAACCTCTATCCTGCGATGCCATACACGTCCTATGCCAAGTTCACCGACGATGATGCGCATGCGCTTTACCTGTACTTCACACTGGCGGTGAAGCCCGTCGAACAGCGCTCGCCGCCGACCCAGTTGCCGCTTCCGATGAACGTCCGCGCGTCGATGATAGGCTGGAACCTACTGTTCCTGGATACGGCAGCCTTCGTGCCGGATCCGCATCAGTCGGCGGAATGGAATCGGGGCGCCTATCTCGCGCAGGGCGCCGCGCATTGCAGCACCTGTCACACGCCGCGCGGCTTTCTGATGCAGGAGGACGCGAGCCGTGCTTTGTCGGGCGCACAGGTCGGCGCCTGGTACGCTCCGAACATCACGTCGGACCCGATAAGCGGCATTGGAAACTGGACTAAGGAAGATCTGGTGGTGTATCTGCGCACGGGACATCTATCCGGAAAGGCGCAGGCGGCCGGAAGCATGGCGGAAGCGGTCGAAGACAGCTTTCAGCACCTGGCAGCCACGGACCTCGACGCCATCGCGACCTACATAAAGAGCATTCCGGCCGTCTCGGACCCTGCCGTCGACACTTCCCGCTTCGCGGCTGGAAAGATGTCCTCTGAGCTTGGACGGTTGCGCGGACGCGCCGCCATCAGGCCCGATAGCGAATCCGCTGCCAGCGGCGCAGAGCTGTTTCGAGGCAATTGCACCTCCTGCCATTCGGCTGAAGGTCAAGGCAGCAAGGATGGCTACTATCCCAGCCTGTTCTGGAACTCGGCCACTGGTGCGAAGAACGCGACTAACCTGGTTGCGACGATCCTATACGGCGTGAATCGGACGACGTCGGGAAGACAGGCCTTCATGCCCGGCTTCGGCGGGCGCACGACCGACGCCAATGCACTCAGCGATCTCAACATTGCGGCGCTGGGCAATTATGTGCTCGCCCAATATGGGGCAGCCGATACCATCATCACTGAACAACAGGTCGCCGAGGCGCGCCGCGGCGGTCCTTCCTCTCCGCTGCTGGCACTCGCGCGTTTCGGCATGATAGCCGCAGCCACCCTTGCGTTTCTGGGCATTGCTCTTCTGATCTTCCTCAGACGAAGACGTGTCGCCTGATGTGTCGCGCGCAACGCGCCGTGTGCGTGGCGCTCGGCGCTTGGGATTGTCATGCAAGCGGCTGACGCTTGCCAATCCGGGTCAGCAGCAGCGGCGTTCATACCTTGATATGACCGGCGTCCGCCGAGGGTTCTATAGCCGCGCACGCCCAACGGCTTGCAGAGTGAGTCGATCCTTCAGCGGAGGAAGAACGACAATGTACGAGCCATCCTCATCGCCTAGCGGGCAACGGTCGGTCGACGCTTCACGGAATCTCATCCGCAGATTATGGTCACCGCCTTCCGGGCAATCTCACTCAGTTCGGCGCGGCGAGCGCCGGTACGGGCGCGGATCGCTATGGTGTGCATTGTGGCTGATGCGAGGACCGCAAGTGCGGTGGGATCCGCATTGTGCTTCAGCTCACCTTTCTCAATCGCCATGCGGAAACGGGCTTCAAAATCGGCGTCGATGGTCCGCAGTCCGGCTGCAACACTGTTCCGGATCGCGGCGTCGTCGACGGCTTCGGTTAGCGCGGTCCCGATCACAAAGCAGCCCCGCGCGCCTCCTTTACGTGAAAAGTAAATCGACAACGCCGCCTCGAATGCAAGCATCAGACTTTCACCTAAGGGACGGTCTTGCGCGAGAGCCTCACGCGTGGCGGCGAGGCTCGTCTCCCAATAGCGGGCGAGCGCCTCGAGATAGAGAGCGTGCTTGTTGCCGAATGCCGCATAGAGGCTCGGCGGATTCATGCCGGTTGCTGCAGCTATGCTGTCGAGGGAAGTTCCGGAGTAGCCGGTCTTCCAGAAGGTCTCAGTTGCCTGCTTGAGGGCTGCTTGTGTGTCGTAGGCGCGGGGTCGTCCCCTGCGCACCGGCGCCTGTTCGTTCCTTTTACGTGCCATATCGCAAAATGTCCTGGTCGCCGCGAGTTTCAATCATATTTTGTAGGGAATGCTACAAAAATAGACGAACGAGCCTCTTGTTTGCCATGTCGCATCACCGTATTTATAGCAAGCGTTACAAAAAGCAATAGAGGTGAGGGCTTACGATGGGGTTGAATTTTTCGCCAGCCGGCGGCGGGATAGGCGACCGCGGGGATTTCCGCGAGGTTGCCGATGGCGGCGCGATCTCTGCGGCAATGGCCGACGCTGCGGTCAAGACGCAATTCGACCGAATTCCAGATGCCGGGACTGCCGTGGCCGTAGCCGCGATTCCGGCAAGGACCCTTAGGCAGCGCTTGCGCCGGCCCCTCATGCTCGCAGTGCCAATTGTGGTAGCTGCAATCGCCGCCGCTGTTTACCTCGCTGCGGAACCTTACGTCTCGACCGACAATGCATTCGTTCGCGCGGCGAAGGTGACCGTCAACGCCCGGGTTGCCGGGCAGGCGGTTGAAATCGCCGTCGAGGACAATCAGCGGGTTCGTCAGGGCCAGGTCCTGTTCCGGATCGATCCAGAGCCCTACCAGATTGCGGTCGATCAAGCCGAGGCGCATCTCAGCAGCGCGCGCTTGCAAATCGAGGCGCTAAAAGCGACCTATCGCCAACAACAGGCCGAACTGCAATCGGGCCGGGATTCGGCGGCTTATGACGAGCGCGAGTATGATCGCAAGAAGGTGCTGGTCGCCTCCGATTTCACCCCGCGCGCGGTCTACGAGCGCGCCGAGACGAATCTCAAGGTCGCCCGTCAGCATATCTCGTCGATCGAACAGCAGATCGCCAGCACCGTCGTTGCGTTGAATGGCGATCCGGACATCGACATCGGCCGCCACCCGACGGTTCGCGCCGCTAGGGCGCAGCTCGACCGCGCCCGGCTCGATCTGTCCTATGCGACGGTGAGGGCGCCCGACGACGGCATCGTGACGAAGGTCGACGATTTGCAGGTCGGCGGCTTCGTCAATGCGGGGGCGCCCGTGTTCTCGCTGTTGTCGAGCCGGCGCGTGTGGATCGAGGCGAATTTCCGCGAAACCGGCCTCACTCACATGCATCCAGGCCAGGAGGCGACGATCGACGTCGATGCCTATCCGGATCGTACGTTCAGGGCTCATATCGTCAGCATGAGTCCGGGCACCGGCTCTGATTTCGCGGTGCTGCCGCCCGAGAATGCGACCGGCAATTGGGTCAAGGTCGTGCAGCGTCTGCCGGTGCGCCTCGAGCTTGATGAGGTCGATCCGAACCGGCCGTTGTTCTCCGGCATCAGCGTGACCGCGCGGGTCGACACCGGCCATCGCCGTACCTGGCGCCATCCGCTCCAGTTCGTGCTCGCGACGGAGGCGGGCAGATGAGCGCGTCTCTCGCAGCGAGCACTGCAACCGGAAGCCATCGCGCCATCACAGTGGCGGCTCTGATGGCGACCTACATGGAGGCGGTGAACATCTCGCTGCCGAATGCGGCGCTGCCGCACATCCAGGGCACGCTGTCGATGGGCAACGACGAGGTCGGCTGGGTATTTACGGCCTATATGGCGGCGGGCGCGGCCGTCATGCCAATGGCGCGCTGGCTCGCGGGGCGCTATGGCCGCAAGACGGTCTATCAGGTGGCACTCGCTGTCTTCGTGGTCGGCCTCATCTTCAACACGCTGGCGACGACGTCCCTCCAGTTCGTGTTCGCCCGGATGGTCCAGGGAGCCGCGAGTGGCGCATTCGCGCCTTTGTCTCTGGCTACCCTGGTGGATGTGCTGCCGCAGCCGCGTCATGCCCGGATCACCTTGGTGTGGTCGGTGTGCATCGTGCTCGGCATCAGCAGCGGCGCCAGCATCGGCGGCTGGCTCAGTGAATATCACGGCTGGCGCTCGATCTTCTATTTCAGCCTGCCGATGGCAGCATTCATCTCCGTGACAGTGGCACTGTTCCTTCCCGAGAAAAGAGCGGAGCAGAATCCGCGCTTCGATTTCTTCGGCCTGATGGCCTTATCGGTTGGCATGATCGGCCTCCAGATGGTGCTTGACCGCGGTGAACGCCTTGAATGGTTTGCCTCGGCGGAAATCTGGACCGAAGCCGCAGTCTCGATGCTGGGATTCTATCTTTTCATCGTGCACGTCATGACGACGGACGTGCATTTTCTCAACAAGGCGCTCTTCAGGGATCGCAACTTCATTCTTTCGACGATCATGTTCTTTGCCGTAGGCTTCGTCCTGCTGCCGACCCTGGCGTTGACCTCGCCGATGCTGGAGGAGTTGCTCGAATATCCGGTTGATACCACCGGGTACATGACTCTCGCACGCGGTGTCACGCTCGTGGGCACGGTGGCGCTGATGGGCTTCGCTCCGGCACGAATCGACAACCGGCTATTCATATTCGGCGGTATGGCGGCGGTGATCTATGCCAATTCGCTGATGCTCGGCTATTCACCTGTGATGGATCAGCGACTGGTCGTCGCAGCGACTCTGCTTCAGGGTACCGGTCTCGGCATGTTGCTTCCGTCGCTCGGCAAGGTGGCGTTCAGCGCGCTCGATCCGAAATTCCGCCCCGAAGGCACTGCCCTATTGAGCCTATCGCGGGTCTATGGAAGCACGATCGGCATCGCGGTCGTCCAGATCTTCTTCTACGACAACACCCAGGCCATGCATTTGGCGCTGGCCAAGAACCTAACGCCTTACCGCGCCGCAGCTCATGTCGCGGGTTCAATCGCCAAGTCAGATCTTGCCGCGCTCAATGGCATGATCACCCAGCAGACGGCTGTTGTGGCGGTCATCGACCAGTTCAAGATCCTGATGTTCGCCATGCTGATCGTCAGTCCGCTCGTTCTGTTTCTCCACAAGCCCCGCCAGCCAATTAGCGTCAAATGAAGGAGTATTCCCATGACAACACCTGACACGCTTCACGACACGCGTATTCGCCTCAACCATGGATCTATTTTAATGCCTGCTGCGGGGTTTGGCACCCTGATCCCTGACCCGCTCGTGACCAGGCAGGCTACCAAGACGGCATTGGAAACCGGATTTCGCCATTTCGATTGTGCGGAACGCTATCGCAATGAAGAAGCAGTTGGCGAGGCGATGCAGGACGTGTTCAACGCGGGGATTGTCCGGCGCGAGGACGTGTTCGTTACCACGAAGCTCTGGAATACAAATCATCGTCCGGAGCGGGTCAAGCCTGCCTTCGACGGCAGCCGCCGGCGACTGGGGGTAGACCATATCGATTGTTATATCATCCACACCCCCTTTGCCTTCAAACCGGGCGACGAGCAGGATCCAAGGGACGGGCAGGGGCGGGTGATCTACGATTCCGGCGCTACGTTGCTGGACACGTGGGGAGCGCTGGAGCGCCTCGTGGACGAGGGGCACGCCAGGTCGATCGGCCTGTCGGATATTACCTTGGAGAAGTTGCGGGAGATCGTTTCGGCGGCACGGATCAAGCCGTCGGTCGTGCAGGTGGAGTCCCATCCGTATCTGCCGGAATGGGAGCTGCTCGACTTCTGCCGGGAGCATGGGATTGTGCTCCAGGCGTTTGCTGCGGTCGGACATGCCATGGAACCGAATCTGCTGGCCGATCCGGTGATTACCGCCATCGCGCAGCGCGTGCATAAGACGCCGGCTCAAGTGGCACTGGCCTGGGCCGTACAGCGCGGCACCGCTTTCCTGACTACCTCGACCAAGCCTGTGCGCATCCGGGAGAACTTTGACATCTCGACCCTGCCTGAAGACGCCATGCAGGAGATTCGGAACCGCATCACCACCAATATCCGGTTCAACTCGGTGGTGAAGACCGGCGTCCCCGGATTTATCCCGCGGGCCGCGGCGAGCTGAATTGCGTGGCGCGCAGCCGCGAGGCAAAGATGGCAATTTCCACGTTCCGTTCGGAGGCGAGAGAGGTAGAGCAGACAGAGCGTCTGCTCTTAGCCTTGCTCGCCAAGAGTTTGCGCAAAGCTCTTGCCGTAGGGATAGAAGCGTTCCTTACGGCCCTGCTGCCACGCAGATTTAAGCTCGGGCGCGGTGATGTCCCAGTCCGGCCGGCATTTTTGGCTGACGGCGCGCAGGTCCTGGCGAAGCTCTTCGATCGTAGGCCGCCCGAAGAACCAGTAGCCATTGTAGATCCTATAAATGACAAGGCCGGGCTCCAGCACGATCACGTGTGGGATCATAGGATTGTTGGCGGGATCGGTGTATTCGGCGATGTCGAGATCCTTCTGAACGACGCGCCGCGGATCGGAGAGAAACGGCCAGTGCGCGCCGATGCCGCTGCGGTTTTCGTTGGTCTGGGTGATGTTGTCGGTGCTGATCGTGACCAGCCGGCAATAGCCGACCTCCATCTCTCGATGGAGTTGCAGCAAGCCTTCGGCCTGACGGCGGTCCTTCGGGCAAAAGGCGCCGCGGCTAAGAACGAGCACCATCGGGTCCTGTCCCTGTAGCTCGGAGAGCTTTCGATGTTTTGCGGTATGATCGCTGAGCTCGTAGTCGGGGAAAACAGCTCCGGGCACCATGTCGGGTCGCATCTGAAGTCCTCCATCGTTTGGTAAGCGTGAGCGTGCAGGCCGCACGCCCTTACAAATCGATCACGACGTCGCCCTCAGGCTGCGCGCAGCAGATCAGCACAATGCCGTCCGCCGGGGCGTCGACCGGGTCAGGACGGTAACCGATATTTCCTGCCACAAGGCCGCTCTCGCAGGTGTGGCAGACCCCGGTTCGACACGCATACCGCACGGGAACGTCGCAGGCCTCGGCCAGCTCGAGCAGATTGGGGAACGATGGCCCCCAGCGGACATTGAGACCGCTGCGGGCAAACGAAACCATTGGTCCCGAGCCGGGAGCGCCTGCCGGCAAATGCGGCGGCCGATGCGGCCCAGCCGCAATACCCGGGGTAATGGACGGACCGGCACCGAATATCTCGGTGTGGATGCGATCTGCCGTGACGCCCAATTTCTTGAGCCCGGCAGTCAGATCGCCCATGAAGCTCGACGGTCCGCAGATATAGAAGTCGGCATTGCGGGGCACGTTGAGTTCACCGAGGATTCGCGCGTTCAGATGCCCAGGCGTGTCGAAATCAACGTTGACCCGATCCTGCGGATCCGGCGAGCTGTAGCAGATATGTGTGTGGTGGTGGGCAAGTGATTTGAGCAGTCCACGCACCTCCTCGGCAAATGGATGTTCGCGGCGGTTACGGGTCCCGTACAGCCACCAGATTTCTCGCCTCGATGCATCGGTCGCCAGCGCATGAAGCATCGCGAGCACCGGTGTCACGCCGATGCCCGCGCTCAACAACACCACAGGCGTGTCGCCTGGCCGTAATGTGAAATCGCCGCGTGCAGCACTTGCCTGCACGATGTCGCCAACTTGCAGCCCGTCGTCGATATAGGCACTCGCCGCGCCGTGGCGTTCCCGCTTGACGCTCACGCGATAGCTCGTGGCACCTGGCGCTCCCGACAGCGAATAGCTGCGCATCAGCTCGGGCGCCGACGGCGGGTCAAGCCGCAGCACGACAAACTGCCCGGGGAGGGGCGCGGCGACAGGTCCTCCGTCGGTGGGCTCGAGCAGCAGGGAGGTCACGCTCCCGCTCTCTTGCACTTTGCGCAAGATGCGAAGCGGGCGAAAACCGCGCCACGCCGGCGGCGGGCCGGACACTGCACCGAGTCCGGCGTTTCCCGTCGTCGCGCCGCCTTGGCGCTGCTGGGTGAGCAACGCCTCGAGGGAGCGACGCCAGCCAACGCTCAACACCGGGATGCGCAGCGCGCGCTCCAGCTGGTCGCGGGGATGGCCGGGCTTGTAAAGCAGCGCATCGATCTCGGACACGCTCATGCGCTCGGGCCCGGAGGCGACCTGTTCGATCTCGTTGCCGGCCTCCACTTCGCCTTCCTCCAGCACACGGAAATAGAACCCAGGTCTGCCGTGCTTGACCACCAGCGCGGCCATTTCCGGCTCGTTCATGCGGATGCCCAGCCGGTAACAGGTCACGCGCGGCTGCGTCACCTCGAACAGGGCGCCGCCGATCCGGTAGCGGTCTCCGATACAGATCTCGGCATCCGACAGGCCATCGACGGTAAAATTCTCGCCGAACTGACCATAAATGAAGTCGCTTCGTCCCAGATGGCTCTGCCAATACCGATAGGAATCCATCTGATAGACAAATACAGCGCGGCGTTCGCCGCCATGGCCATTCAGGTCACCCTGTCCGTCACCGTCGATGTTGAGCCAGCGCACCATGCGCGGGCCCTCAACGGCCGCCTTCCAGATGCCGGTATGGACGGTCTTGCCCTGCCAGGCGATGTCGCGTGGCAGGCCCACATTCACTGAAAGCAAACGTCCCATCACGTTTCCCAAGGATGATCGCCGGTGCAGAGCATGGCTGCGTCCTTTTGCGCCAGCCACGTACTTCACTTCACCTCGAATGGCCTGGCAAGTATTCCTACGCTGCTGATGTTAAGTGTGTTTTTCCATTCGACCTTCGGAAGAAGACAGTCATATCAATGTATGAGTGGCCAGTTACAGATTCTGTGTTCACGTGTCGTTGAATTTTGACCGGCATCAGGGAGACAACATGATGAACCCCTCTCAAATGCGGGCGCTCGACATGAAGCTTGAGATCGTTGTCATCCCTGTTTCGAACGTCGATCGCGCCAAGCAGTTCTACGGTGACCTGGGCTGGAGGCTCGACGCCGACTTCGCTGCTGTTGACGGCTATCGCGTGATTCAGTTCACGCCGCCGGGATCCGGCGCGTCGGTCATCTTCGGTGCGAATGTCACTGCGGCGGCACCCGGTTCCGCGAAAGGGCTGTACTTGATCGTCTCCGATATTGAGGCTGCGTGCAAAGATCTGCGTGGTCGCGGCGTAAAGGTCAGCGGCCCGTTTCACGGCGGCGGCGACGTTCACAAGGGAAACGACGAGCCCCATTTGTTCGGCAGTGTCCGCTTCGACGGCCCGGACCCGGAACGCCGCAGCTATTCCTCGCTGGCCTCGTTCAGCGATCCCGATGGCAACGGCTGGTTGCTCCAGGAAGTTACCATGCGGCTTCCCGGCCGCGTGGAGGCTGACACGACCTTCACTTCGGCAGCCGAACTCGCAGCGACGCTGCGACGTGCCGCGGTCGCGCATGGCGAGCATGAGAAACGAACGGGCGGACATGACGAAAACTGGGCGGACTGGTACGCCGAGTACATCGTCCGCGAGCAGGCGGGCGAGCCATTGCCAAGTTGAACCAGCGGCTGCGCGTGCTGTGATCGGCTGAGGGGGCTGCAATGAGCAATCAAATCCTGGTGTTTTACGGCTCCTACCGTTCCGAGCGGATGGGGATCCGCCTGGCCGAATTCCTGGTCGAACGATTACAGCGCCGGGGCGACGCCGTCGAACTGATCGACGCCAAGGCGGTCGACCTTCCGATGCTCAACAGAATGTACAAGGAATATCCGCAGGGTGCAGCTCCCGAGCCTCTAGAGCAGTTGGCCGGCAAGATTCGTAACGCCGATGGCTTTGTCTTCGTCACCGGCGAATATAATTGGGGTGTGCAGCCAGGACTGAAAAACCTGACGGATCATTTTCTCGAGGAATGGTTCTGGCGTCCCGCGGCGATCGCGAGCTATTCGGCAGGACGCTTCTCCGGCGCACGGGCGGCGACCGCCTGGCACGGCACACTTTCCGAGATGGGAATGGTGGTGATTTCAAGCACGATCGCCGCTGGTCCGATTGCACAGACCCTCGCGGCCGATGGTGCTCCGACGGGTCAGGGCGGCGAGGCTCTCGAAAAAGCGTTTCCACGCTTTGTCGACGATCTGACGTGGTGGGTTGAAGCGGCACAATTTGCAGCGTCAGCGCAAGAAGCCGCCGTATTGATCGCCATTAACGCGGCGTTCGGCCGCATTCCTTACTTGCGCGCCAGGCGTTCGAGGAAGTCACGGACAAGCGATGCGATCTGGTCGGTCCCTTCGTCGAGCGCGAAATGTCCCGCATCGAGAATGTGTATTTCGGCCTTCGGCACATCGTCGGCATAGGCCATCGCGCCGGCGACGGTGAAGGACGGGTCGTATTTGCCCCAAACCACGAGAGTCGGCGGCTGCACCTCGCGCAGCCAATTTTGCCAGCGCGGATAGGAGGCGACGTTGGTCCGGTAATCCAGAAACAGCGTGGTCTGAATGTCGGCCTGGCCCGAACGGTTGAGAAAGGCGTACTCGTCGGTCCATGTATCCGGATCGTAACGGTCGGAATGGGGGCTTGATCCGATATGGCGCTGCCGCGTCGCCTCAAAGGATGTGAAGTTAGCCTTGAGGTTGGCGAGCTCGTGGGCCGGATCCGCCCAATATTTTCTGCGTGCCTCCCAAAGAGGACTCAGGCCTTGCTCGTTAGAGACTGCGTTCTGGATGACGAGGGCGCGGACCCGTTCCGGATGGGCGAACGCCATGCGAAAGCCAACGGGTCCGCCGTAGTCCTGCATAAACAGAACATAGCTCGTGATGCCGAGCTTCGTTGTGAGTTCATCCATCACACCCGCGAGATTGTCGAACGTGTATTCGAAGGTCGATGGGGAGGGCGCGCTGCTATGCCCGAAACCGGGGTAGTCGGGGGCAATGAAATGATATTTGTCGCTCAGGAGGGGAAGTAATGGTTCCCACATCCGCGACGACGAGGGAAAGCCGTGCAGCAGCAGCACGGTCGGCGCATCGGCCGGCCCGGCTTCCCGGTAGAAGATATCAAGGCCCTGGATGCTGACGGTGTGATAGGAAATCGACTGTCGGCGAGATGTCATGTTTTGCGCCGGTACGTTGGTGTTCATGCAGGTGAGTGCTGCTGAGAGGACAAGCAGGGCCGGAATATTCACAGCGTGGCTCCATTGCCGGCTGCCGCATGTCGAACGACACTCGCGAGCTCGGGCGTGAAGCTGGTGTCGCCATCCTCGATGTGTCCGATCAATCGCGCCGTGATCTCCTGCAACACCCAGGCGTTGCCGTCGGGATCGCTGAACGAGGCGTAGGAGGCGTAGCTCTTTCGTTGCGGATTTGGACCGGAGAGCAGGCTTTTTCCTTCGGCATGGTGGAATACGCCGCTGGCGTCGTGGAATGGCTCGCTGACCGCGATGCCACGAGAAAGCAGGTCCTCGCAGGTGGCCTGGATGTCGAACACGATTAGGTGCAGCCCCTTCGCCGAGCCGGGCGCAGCCCCGCTCATGTTGTTGCCGAACATGATCGAGCAACCGGAGCCCGGCGGCGTGAACTGGATCACCCGATAATTGTCGCCGGCGGAATAGTCGATGTCGAGCCGCCAACCCAGATCGCCATAGAAACGCTTGGCGCGATCAGCGTCCGCGACGGGGATCACGACGACCTCGAGCTTCATGTCGGTCTTGCGCATGACCGGAGATTCCCGGAGTGCTGCTTCAAGAACGGCGACGTCCTGCTCAACGGTGCCACCGCTAACGCCGACGCCCGCGACCAGCTCGCCTTCGCAGGTAAGCGGCGCGCCGCCGCCCATCGAACAATACCTTCCGCCGGAGAGGCCCATCAGCGGGAAGAGATCCTTCCCGGGCTGCACCAGGGGAGACAGATCGGCCGTTCGCAGCCCCACCAGCGCGGACGTGTAGGCTTTCCGCTCCGATATCTCGATCGAGAACACCGGCGCGGTGCTCATGCGGTGCTGGAGAAGCATGTTACCGTGAATGTCGATGACAGTAACGGCAACCGGAACTTTCGCGCGGGCCGACTGCGCTTCGACGCGGTCGGCGATGTTCTTTGCAAAGGCGAGTAAGTCCATCACGGTGTCCTTTCTGATCAGGGTCGCGCGCAAGGGAAAACTGCGTGCTACGATCGCATCAGCCTCCGTGGGCGAGTTGCCCCAGATGGATTCCCAGGCGATCTTCTGCGTCTCCGGGCTCATGAAATCCCTGCTCGAACAGCGCCTTGATCCTTCCCTGCGCAGCCGGTCGAGGGATCGAGGCCATGCACGTATCCCAGCCGGCCGCGATCTCGACATCCGGCGGCAGGCTGGCGGCATTCACGAGGCGCTTGGTGTTTGCGATCGCCCATTTGTCAAACGAGGCGATGCGCCGCGCCAGCGCGTCGACGTAGCCATCGAGCTCCCTGTCCGGCAGGGACCTGTTTACATAGCCATAGGCTTCGGCGAGGTCGCCGCCGATGTCATTGGAGCTCAGCAGCACCTCCAGGGCCCTTTGCCTGCCCATCTGCCGCGGCAGACGCGCCATCGGCCCGCCGCCCGCGACCAACCCAACGCCCACTTCCCACTGCGACAACAGCGCCTTCTCGCGACTCGCAAAGCTCATGTCGCAAGCGAGAGCAAGCTCGCTTCCGTTCCCGGTCGCGCGACCGCGGATCAAGGCGATCGATACCACGGGTAGGTGCGTGATGCGGACCAGGATGTCCGGCCACGCCTCCAATCCCGTCGGCCCTTGAGGGATGCCGGTCAGTTCCTTGAAGTCGGCCTTGAAATCGCTGTGATTAAGGAAAAATCCGTCAACCGCACTTTCGAACACCAGCACCCTGACATCCTTGTCGGCCTCGACGGCAGTGATAATCTCCCGAAACTCGCGAACGAGTTGCGGGCCCATCACGTTCAGCGGAGGATTATCGAACGTGACCCGCCAATAGCTGGACGAGGAGCGGGTGATACGAATCTGTGCTTTCTCAGTCTTTCCGTGCATCACAACCTCCATGCAGTGCTTCGTACGCGCTGAATCGTTCGGTCGCCCCCATATGCGGTCGGCCCAGATACGGAAATTCGGCAAGCAAATCCGGATGAGGACCTACACCGTCAGATTTCACTCTTCCGTTGGTCAGGAGAGAAAGGAAGTGATCGAGGACGTCGTCGGTCAGCGCCCGGCCGTTGCCCGGATACGAGGCGGGAAGTGCAGGATCGAAATGCAGGATATCGGGCAGCAGCGTTGCTGCCAGGCGCCGCGCATCGACCGGAGCGTAGCCTCCCGTGTGCTCCAGCGAATGTGCAAAAATCGGGATGAAGCGACTGTCCCCGGCAGGCTCCGACGCCTGATAGTCGGCACTGGCGTCGCCGGTCAGGAAAATAGACTGCGACGGCTTGGCACCGCGGTCGGCTTGAACCCAGCCGCCGTTGGCGCGATCAACCGTCCGCGCCCAGACACCGAACGGTTTGCTTCCGAGAGCCGAGCCCGGCAACTCGAGGACGATGCTGCACACGTCCTTGTCGATAAAATTGTCTCTGCCGCTGAAGTGGAGGTCGTTCATGGCGCCGATCGGATCAAAGAAGAACGGATCGCTCCGCCAGCCGGCAAAGAAACGATGGTCGTCGGCTTCCACCACGAGCGCCTCTCGACCCATCGAGACCGGCCACTCTTCTATAAGCCGGCCCTCGTCGCTGGTCTCGGCGGCCTGGGCGCCCTCGACTCGGCGCAACACCGCCGTTTGCCTTCCGTTTGCAAACGCCGAGAAACATACGCGGTACGCAATATCCGCGACCGCATCCCCGTTGGTGTCGATCTTGAATTCATAGATCGCGTCAGCGGCGAAAGGCTCGGGCGTAGTCGGCTCCGGCAAAAGCAGGCTGGAGGAAGGATGGACGTTCATGATGAGGACTGATCTGCTCGCATCCACAGGCGAGGGGAATGCGTAGAGGTCGGTTAAGTCCAGGCGTGCGTCCCCACGAGGGAACCCGACATTCGGTCCGGAATAATGGTGCGACATCGACGTACTCCCTCGTAGCCTCAGACTCTCTGACGGAGCCGCCCGCGAGGCGGGCCGCTCCAGGTCCACTAGTCGCGTGACGGGCGCCGTGATGAGGCTCCAACCAAAGGTGTGGCTGTCAGGCGACCCGTCACTAGGACCGATTGTTACGAAGCGCGCGCCGTGACCCCCGGCCTGGTCCTTTGCTTCACCGCCGCCATCAGCGTATTCGCCGCCGGACCCGACGAATGCGGGTTTTGTCCCGTGATCAGCAAACCGTCGCTGACGACGTGTGGTGCCCAGTTCACCTTTTTCGAAAAGATAGCGCCGAGGTTCAACATCTCGTCTTCGACAAGGAAGGGAACAATCTTGGTGAGGCCGACCCCTTCCTCCTCCCCATTGGTGAAGCCGGTAACTTCCTTGTCCTGCACCAGAAGTTTGCCCTCCGGCGTCTTCACGTGACGCAGTGCCCCGGTGGAATGACATACGACGGCAATTATCTTGCCGGCCGCAATAAAGGACTCGATCAGTTTGATGGAGTTCTGGTCTTCGGCGAGATCCCACATCGGCCCGTGGCCGCCCGGGTAAAAGACGGTGTCGAACTCTTCTTGCCTGACGCTGTCGAGGCGAACGGTTTTGTCGAGATCGGCTTGCGCGTCTTCGTCCTGTTCGAACCGGAGCGTCAGCTCGGTGCGGCTTTCCGGTTCATTGCTCTTCGGGTCAAGCGGCGGCCGGCCGCCCTTTGGGGATGCGAGCGTTACCTCGACGCCGGCGTCCTTGAAAACGTAGTAGGGGGCAGCGAGTTCTTCGAGCCAGAAGCCGGTTTTTCGCCCGGTGTTACCCAGTTGGTCGTGTGATGTGATCACCATCAGCACTTTCATCACTGTCTCCTTGGTTTGCGGTCATGAATGAAACGCCACTTGGCACCGAACGATGCTCAGACGCATCTCGCCCCTTCGCAGGCTATTTGCCGAGTTGATCTCGAAAACTCGCGAGAACGAGTGACGTTGTCCTTAGCGGATCGACAGCGCGGAACTCACTCATACACTGAGCGCCAATCACTCATACATTGATATGAGCGGCATCTTCCCAACGTTGAATGGTTCGGAACGGGGCGCGCCGACATGGTTTGTCGAGCGCCGGTCGGATCGTAACGCGAGTCGGTGCGATACCAAGGGGCCAAAAGATAGGGTGATGCACATGTCTGAAAAAGCCCGCTTGAATTTCTTCGGCCGGCGGCGATTTCTTGAGGTGGCCACGGGCGCGTTGGCGGCGACGCAATTTATCCCAGTTCAAGTTGCCGATGCGGGGCTGGTGCTCGACGCGCCCATACAACTGGCTCAATCCGAGGGGACGGGTTCCTTTACGTGGCTGAAGCAGATCGACGCTGGCGTGCTCGACGTCGGATACGTTGAGGCGGGTCCCGTCGACGGACCGGGGGTCATTCTGCTGCACGGCTGGCCTTATGACATTCATAGCTTCGGTGAAGTGACACCGCAGTTGGCCGCAGCGGGTTTTCATGTCGTTGTTCCCTATGCGCGGGGCTACGGCTCGACCAGCTTCCTGTCGAAGGAAACGCCGAGGACGGGTCAGCCGTCTGCCCTGGCGGTCGACACGATTGCGCTGATGGATGCACTCAACATCAAGCAG
This sequence comes from Bradyrhizobium sp. Kon10, assembly GCF_055807395.1. Taxonomy (NCBI): domain Bacteria; kingdom Pseudomonadati; phylum Pseudomonadota; class Alphaproteobacteria; order Hyphomicrobiales; family Nitrobacteraceae; genus Bradyrhizobium; species Bradyrhizobium sp. Kon10. The sequence continues at coordinate 27,454 of NZ_JBVVOZ010000022.1, forward strand.
GCAACGGTTGCCGGCTTCGATTGGGGAGCTCGCACCGCCGATATCGTCGCTGCACTCTGGCCGGATCGCGTCAAAGGCCTCGTGTCCGTGAGCGGCTACCTCATTGGAAGCCAGCAGGGGGGGAAGACGCCGCTGCCTCCGAAGGCCGAGCTTCAGTGGTGGTACCAGTATTATTTCGCGACCGAGCGCGGCCGTGAGGGGTACGACAAATACCGGCGCGAATTCGCCGAGCTGATATGGAAGCTGGGGTCGCCAAAGTGGCAGTTCAGTGATGCTACGTTCGCGCGCAGCGCGGCCGCCTTCGACAATCCGGATCACGTCGATATCGTGATCCATAATTATCGATGGCGGCTCGGATTGGCCGAAGGCGATCCGAGCCTTGAGCAGTTGGAAGCGAAACTCGCCGCCGCCCCGCAAGTCAGCGTCCCCACTATAACCCTCGAAGGCGACGAAAACGGTGCGCCGCATCCGGATCCGGCCGCTTACGCCAAAAAGTTCTCCGGCAAATATCTGCATCGCCTCCTCAAAGGCGGCGTCGGTCACAATTTGCCTCAGGAGGCTCCGGCCGCCTTTGCCCAAGCCGTCATCGACGTCAGCAAGATCTGATCCATCAATCAGCATCAGGAGTAAGTGACATGGTACGTCTCCCGCATTTCCCCCCGGGGCAGACGACGGCCGATTTCGAAAGCTACCAGGATCGCCGCCAGTTCCTCAGCACGGCTGCGATGGGTATCGCCGCAGGAGGCGCGGCCAGCCTGCTCTCTGCGCGTCCGGCTCCGGCAGCGGAAAGTGGCGCTGTTCGCCCGTTCCACATCGACATTCCCAAAGACGCGCTCGCGAACCTGCGCGAACGCGTGACGATGGCCCGCTGGCCGGACCGCGAAACGGTCGCGGACGCCAGCCAAGGCGTGCAGCTGAAGACCATCCAGCAACTCGCGCAGTATTGGCGGACCGATTACGACTGGCGCAAGGTGGAAACGCGGCTCAGGGGCTTGCCGCAGTTCGTCACCGAGGTCGACGGGCTCGACATTCATTTCATTCACGTTCGTTCGAGACATGACAATGCGCTGCCGATGATCGTGACACATGGCTGGCCCGGCTCGATCATCGAGCAGATGAAGATCATCGATCCCCTGACCAATCCCACGGCGCACGGCGCGAGCGCGTCGGACGCGTTTCATCTCGTGATCCCGTCATTGCCTGGACACGGTTTTTCGAGCAAGCCGACCGCGCCCGGATGGACCCCTGTCAGCATTGCCCGTGGATGGGCCACGTTGATGCAACGGCTCGGCTACACACGGTATGTGGCGCAGGGCGGGGATTGGGGGAACGCCGTCTCGGAGGTGATGGCGCTGCAGCAGCCGCGGGGATTGCTAGGCATTCACACGAATATGGCGGCTACCGTTCCAGCCGACGTTTCAAAAGCTCTTTCGGCTGGGGGCCCGGCACCCGCCGGCCTCTCGGCTGACGAAAAGCACGCTTGGGATCAACTCGATGATTTCTACAAGCATGGCCTGGCCTACGCCCAGGAAATGTCTAATCGGCCGCAGACGCTTTACGGAATCGCGGATTCGCCGATCGGTCTCGCCGCGTGGATGCTGGATCACGATATCCGCAGTTACGGTATGATCTCACGCGTCTTCGATGGAATGCCGGAGGGGCTGACCAGGGACGACATCCTCGACAACGTCACGCTCTACTGGTTGACGAACACGGCGATCTCCTCGGCTCGGCTCTACTGGGACACCGCGAAAATTTCGACGGGAGGAGGCTTCTTTGACGTCCGGGGCGTCACGATCCCCGTCGCCGTGAGCGCCTTCCCCGACGAAATTTATGCGGCCCCGAGAAGCTGGGCAGAGCGGGCGTATCCCAACCTCATCCATTACAACAAGCTCGACAAGGGCGGGCACTTCGCAGCCTGGGAACAGCCTGAGCTGTTTTGCGCCGAGATGCGTACGGCCTTCAGGCCGCTACGCCAGTCGATCTGACGCGAATCGACTCGTCCGCCAGCGCGTTTCCTTGCTCGAACCAGACATCAGGAGTGCTTTTCATGAACCGACCTGAGCGAACTTTTACCACTGAGCAAATCCAGCTGGAGCGCCGCCTCCCATCATACTGGCGCGTGGCCTTCGACATGCCGCCGGTGAACATCTTCGGCCCGAAGCATCTTCCTCTGCTCAACGACGTCATCACCGCGATCGAGACCGACCCGGAGCTGAAGGTCGTCGTGTTCGACAGCGCCGTCGAGGGATTCTTCATCACCCATTACGACTTCCTCGCCCCACTGGAAGAATCAATGAGCATCCCGCCGGGACCGACCGGGCTGCAGTCGCTTCCCGACATGCTTGTCCGACTCAGCCGTGCGCCGGTCGTATCGATCGCCTCGATTCGGGGCCGCGCCACCGGGGTCGGCAGTGAGCTTGCGTTGGCGAGCGACATGCGCTTCGCGAGCCGCGAGAAGGCGATCCTATCGCAATGGGAAGTCGGTGCCGGCCTTGTGCCCGGCGGCGGGCCGATGGCGCGATTGCCGCGTTTGATGGGGCGAGGGCGCGCGCTCGAAGTATTGCTCGGTGCCGATGATATCCCCGGCGACCTCGCCGAACGGTACGGCTACGTCAATCGGTCGTTGCCGGACGCTGAACTTGACCGGTTTGTCGAAGCACTCGCAATGCGCATTGCGTCGTTCGACAAGGAGGCGATCGCTGAGACCAAGCGTCTCGTTGACGTCGCGAGCCTGCCGGCGGATCTGGAAATTCGGCCCGAGTGGGACGCGTTCTTGGCCTCCCTCGGCCGTCCCGCGAGCCAGAACAGGATCAAGGCGCTGATGGCACGCGGCTTCCACCGTGCCGGCGACGTTGAGAATCGACTGGGTTTCCACGTCGGACAACTCGGCGGCTGAGACGATCGCCGCGGCGGGGGTCGACGAAAGGCGCCGTCGATGTCGGAGCGGTCCTGTCCGGAACGTAAGGAGCGGTATCATGGGTTTTACCATCAACATTAACGGAACCCCACGGAGCATCGACGTCGATGGTGACACGCCGCTGCTCTGGGCGCTGCGCGACGTGCTCGGCATGACCGGCACGAAGTTCGGCTGCGGCATGGCGCTGTGTGGCGCCTGCACCGTGCATCTCGACGGCTCGGCCGTCCGTTCCTGCATCACGATGATCGACAGCGTTGGTGACTCCAAGATCACAACGATCGAGGCGATAGGTGCGACAGCGGTCGGCGCGAAGGTCCAGAAGGCCTGGCTCGACCATGAGGTCGCGCAGTGCGGATATTGCCAGTCTGGCCAGATCATGTCGGCGTCGGCACTGCTGAAGGATAAACCTCATCCGACCGATTCGGACATCGACGATGCGATGAGCGGCAATCTCTGCCGTTGCGGCACTTATGTCCGCATCCGCGAGGCGATCAAGCTCGCCGCGCAATCGCGGACGAAGGAGGGTTGAAGATGGCTTTCGATCGCAGCGCGGGGCGCACGTCATACGACGATCTTTCTCGCCGCAATTTCCTGATCAACAGCGCCGTTGCCGGGAGCGGCCTGGTGCTTAGCGTAAGCCTGCCATTCGGCCAAGGCAGGGCCGTCGGTAACGACAGCTTCGCACCGAACGCCTTCATCCGTGTCGGCACCGACGGGCAGATCGTGCTGACCATGCCCTATGTCGAGATGGGGCAGGGCACCTACACCTCGATCCCGATGCTGATCGCGGAGGAGCTTGAAGTCGGCCTTAAGCAGGTCCGGATAGAACACGCTCCGCCGAACGAAAAGCGCTACGCCAATCCGTTGCTGGGCGTGCAGGCGACCGGCAATTCGAACGCGATTCGTGGCGCCTGGAAGCCGCTCCGCGAAGCGGGCGCGGCTGCGCGGATCATGCTGATCGCGACCGCCGCAGGGCGCTGGGGCGTCGATGCCGGTGCCTGCCATGCCGAAGCAGGTGAAGTGGTCCACGCGCCGAGCGGGCGGCGCCTGAGATATGGCGAACTCGCCGCGGATGCCGGGCACATCCCGGTGCCGACCAATGTGGCGCTGAAGAAGCCCGAAGAGTTCAAGCTGATCGGCACGCCGGCGAAACGGCTGGACGCCTCCGGCAAGGTTAACGGCTCCGTCGTTTACGGCATTGATGCCCGCCCACCCGGTGTGAAAATCGCGACGCTGGCCCAATCGCCCGTCTTTGGCGGCCGGTTGAAGACCCTGGATGACTCCGCCGCCAAGGCGGTCAAAGGGGTGCGCCAGATCGTTCGTCTCGAGGATGCCGTTGCCGTCGTGGCTGATCATATGGGTGCTGCGAAAAAGGGCCTGGAAGCGCTCAAGATCGAATGGGATGAGGGCGCCCATAGCGGCCTGGGTACCCAGGACGTCGTACGTGACCTCGAGCAGGCAACTCTTGGGCCGGGTTCGGTCGCGCAAAGCATTGGTAATGCCGATGAAGCCATGGCGAATGCCGCAACCAGGGTCGAGGCGAGTTATCAGCTGCCTTTCCTGGCCCACGCAACGATGGAGCCGATGAATTGCACGGTTCATTTTCGAGGCAGTGAATGTGAGATTTGGGTCGGCACCCAGGCGATTGCGCGCGTCCAGGCAATGGCGGCGAAGGCCGCCGGTCTGCCGGTCGAGAAGGTGATCGTCCACAATCATCTCATCGGCGGCGGCTTCGGTCGGCGCCTCGAGGCCGACGGCGCGGTTCGCGCCGTCGAGATTGCCAAGCAGGTCGATGGACCCGTGAAGGTGGTGTGGACGCGCGAGGAAGATATCCAGCAGGACATGTACCGGCCCTATTGGGTCGACCGCATCGCGGCCGGTCTGGACAAGGACGGCAAGCCGATCGCCTGGCGCAATCGCTTCGCAGGTTCTTCCGTGATCGCCCGGTGGCTGCCGCCGGCCTTCAAGGATGGCCTCGATCCCGATACGACGGAGGGAGCGATCGATCTGGTCTATGCACTTCCAAACTTCCATGTCGAATATGTGCGCGCCGAGCCGCGGGGCATCCGGACCGCGTTCTGGCGCAGCGTCGGTCCTTCGCACAACGTCTTCGTCACCGAGAGCTTCATCGATGAGCTGGCGGCAGCCGCGAGGCAGGATGCGGTGGCTTATCGCCGTATGCTTCTCGACCACAATCCGCGAGCGAAGGCCGTGCTTGATCTGGCAGCAGAGAAAGCCGGCTGGGGCTCGGTATTGCCCAAGGGGCGTGGACGCGGCATTGCCCTGCAATACGTGTTCGGCAGCTACCTCGCCCAGGTGGCTGAGGTCGAGGTTGTAAAGGACGGCTCGGTTCGGGTCCATCGCGTGGTCTGCGCGATGGATTGCGGCACCGTGGTCAATCCCGACACGGTCCAGGCGCAGATCCAGAGCGGCGTGAACTTTGGCGTGACCGCGGCGCTCTATGGCGAGATCACGCTCAAGGACGGCCGTGTCGAGCAGACCAATTTCGACACCTACCAGATATTGCGCATCAACGAGGCGCCCGCGATCGAGGTGCACGTGGTCAAGAGCGCTGAACCGCCGGGTGGAATGGGCGAGGCCGGCACTTCAGGCATCGTTCCTGCAATCGCGAATGCGATCTTTGCCGCCACCGGAAAGCGGCTGCGCAAGATGCCCATCGATGTCAACGCGCTCAAGCAACCGGTTTGAGGCAAACCAGTCAGAACAAGCAAGGAGAAGCGACGTGATTCGCAAAGCAAAAGCGGTTTGGAGCGGGAGCGGCCGTGCCGGAGGCGGCCACTTGTTCAGCGAATCCGGAGTGCTGGCCGAGACGGCCTATTCCTTCAAGACGCGTTTCGAGAACGAGAAGGGGACGAACCCAGAAGAGCTTATCGCAGCAGCACATGCCGGGTGCTTCACGATGTCGTTGGCATTCGTGCTGCAGAGCGCCGGCTTTACGCCGACGGAACTCAGCACCGAAGCAGCCGTGACGCTTGAGTCGGACGGTAAGGGATTCCGCATCAGTCGATCCGCGCTGACTTTGCGAGGCAATGTGCCAAATCTAGACGACGCAGCGTTTGCGCGCCTCGCGGGCGAGGCGGAGAAGAGCTGTCCGGTGTCCAAGGTTCTCAACGCGACGATTACACTGGATACGAAATTGATCCAGTGACTGCAGGCTTTCGATCGTCACGGAAAGGAGAGCGGCGATGACCCTGAAACACCAGCCTGATCAGGCCGATTTCAAAGCGATCTTGCCGGAGGAGATCGACTGGAAGCCGTTTCCGGCGTTTCCGGCTGGTGCTCGTTTGGCGATCATGGTTGGCCACCCGGCGGAACCCGGTCCTTATGTGGTCAGAGTGAAGTTGCCGACCGACGCCAAGCTGATGCCGCACAAGCACCCGGAAGATCGAATCTACACGGTTATGTCCGGTGTTTTCTACATCGGGCTCGGTGAGACCTTCGACGCCGACAACGTGCAAGCCTATCCGCCGGGAAGCGTCGTCGTTCTGCCGGGAGAAACCTGGCATTTCCACTGGGCGAAATCCGGCGAATACGTCACGCAGGTGACGGCGATCGGTCCGCTTGGTCTTGAATATCACGACCCGCGCGACGACCCGCGGCATCGACACGCCTGAGGGCAGGGTCCTGGAATTGATCCTGATCCTGACGTCATCGGGAACTATCGGCTAAGGGGAGGAAGTCAATGAGTATTCGAGAAGCCCAAGCGCGAAAAACCGCTTTGCTCAAGACACCTACAGATCTGACGCCGGATGCGATCCGAGATATCTCGGGTGCCTTGAACATACTGCTTGCGGATGTGTTCGGCTTGTATCTGAAGACCAAGAATTTTCATTGGCACGTGTCCGGTCCGCACTTTCGCGATTATCACCTTCTCCTCGACGAGCAGGGTGACCAGATCTTCGCTACGACCGACGCCATCGCCGAACGGGTGCGCAAGGTCGGAGGCACGACATTGCGTTCGATCGGGCATATCGGCCGCTTGCAACGTATCCTGGACAACGACGCAGGTTTCGTTACCCCGATGGACATGCTCGCCGAGCTCCGAGACGACAACAGACAAATCAGTGCAGCCGCGCGCGAAACGCACGGCCTCTGCGACGAGTATGGCGACGTGGCTACCGCGAGCCTGTTGGAAAATTGGATCGATGAAGCCGAGCGGCGCACCTGGTTCTTGTTTGAGGCCACACGGCGCGGTGAGGGGTGACTGCAGCATAGGAAATTGTCGAACACTTGTTTCGCGTCAGCCGCCGGGATGCTGAGAGCATAGCTCCCCGTTCAGCTTCTCAAGCGATTGTTCCCCGATCGGCAGCGTCATGTAAAAGACAGCTCCGTGAGGCTCGTTCGGTGTTGCCCAGAGCCGGCCGCCGTGCGCTTCGACGATCGAGCGGCAGATCGACAGCCCCATCCCCAAACCGCTGGATTTGGTTGTGTAGAAGGCCTCGAAAATACGCGGGAGGCCCGCTGGAGGCAGTCCTGGCCCGGAATCACGCACGGCTACGAGTACGCCGTCCGACTCGGCCTTGCTAGTGCTGATCGACAATTCGCGTGATCCCGCCCCGACCTCGTTCATCGCTTCGATCGCGTTCATGATCAAATTCAGGACTACCTGTTGCAATTGCACTTTGTCCCCCAGAATGCGCGGGAGTTCCTTTGCCAGTTGCATCTTCGCCGAAACACCATTGTCTGACATTGCGGTATGCGTCAGCCCCATAACATCCAAAATTGCGTCGTTGACTTCCAGGCTCTCCATCCGCACCGGCGCCTTCTTCGAGAAATCCCGAATCCGACTCAAAATATCGGCGGCCCGCTTGCCGTCGTCGATAACTCGCTCGATGGACGGTTTGGCCTTTTCCAAATTGGGTGGTTGGTGGGCGAGCCAACGCAGAGCGGTTCCGGCATTCGTAAGCAGGGCAGCGAGAGGTTGATTGACCTCGTGCGCGATAGAGGCCGTGAACTGCCCCATGGTGACCACGCGGCTCGCGTGCGCCAGCTCCATTTGAGCCTCGCGGAATCGCCGCTCGCTCTCGATCAGTTCGTTCTCGGCCCGTTTGCGGTCTTCGATGTCGTAGGTTGCCGCGTACCAGGCGATAACCTCTCCGTTCCTCCGCAACGGCACACGCCGTGTAACGAACCAGCGGTATTCGCCATCGGCTCTTCGAAGGCGAACTTCCGACTCGAAAGGTTCACCTGTGACAAGCGCGACATCCCAGGCAGCTTCAAGTCGTGGAACGTCATCGGGATGGGTAATGATGCTGGTGCGCGTGGTCCACTTCGTCGTTGTGAGTCCGCTGTATGTTCGTCCGACTTCATTGACATAATCTATTATACCGTCAGCCCGGTGGCGAAGTACCAATACGGGCACCGTGTCGATCATCAATTGAAGCTCATGTCTGGCTTTGGCCAGGTCAGCTTCGCTCTCTCGCAACGCGTCCTCGGTTCGCTTTCTTTCGTCGATATCGAACGCGATAGCATACCATTTGATCACCTCACCCGTCTCGCCCTGTAGCGGTACGCGGCGAACCCGATGCCACCTGTACTCTCCATCGGCTCTTCGCAGGCGCTGCTCCAGCTCGAACGGTTCTCCTGTCGCGATGTGTTCGCGCCACTTTCGTTCGACCATCTGCTCATCATCGGGATGCAGCGCGCTTCCCCAACGGCGGCCGCCGAAATTATCCTGTGGCAGGCCGGTATAGTCCCGCCAGTTCTTGTTGCGGAAATCCATGAATCCGTCGGCCCGATATCGGGCGATCAGTGCGGGAACCGTGTCGACGATCAGCCGAATCTCCTGCTCGGCTGCTCGCGCCCTTGTTGCGGCCTCGCTGTGTTCGGCGTTGTCGACACGCAGCCTATCGTTTTGCTCCTGCAATTCCCCGATCATTATCTGCTGGCTGTTGCCTAGCAGTTGTAACGGGGCTGAAGTTCTTCTCTGGGCAGCAGACAGCATCACCACGAGTACCGATGCGACGATAAACAGTCCCGCTCGGAGAATTTCGTTGGACTGGAGTACTTCGGGATAGCCCGGCGATAGAAGAGGGTATTGGAGAGAAAGAAAGGTCAGCACGGAAGCGAGCGCCGCCGGGCCCGGACCTGCTGCCAAGGCCACAAACATGACCGTGCAGAGAAACAACAAGAGCGCAGGATCGGCGTTCCATGACGGCAATACCGCCAAAGCCACCACGGCTGATATTGCCGTCGAAACAATCGCAATCGCGTAATTTACAATCATTGGGCACTTCAGGATCCGCGAAAGAGCGGACGTCGTCGTGATCATCTTCCCCCGCCTGCTCACCACCAGTTCGGCCTGCGCAGAGGCACGCAAGGCAATCGACAATGCGTGCGAACGAAACGTTCGTATTGTCGGAGAAGTGGACTGACGGGGATACGGCTATCGGCCGAGTTTCCGGAGGATTGGTTTGAGAGCATCGGCCATCCGAACCAGCTCGGCATAAGTTCGTGCGCCCATTTTATGCATGGCCGCACCTCGATGAATTTTGACGGTAATTTCGCTGATCCCGAGGTCGCCGGCTACCTGCTTGTTCATCTTGCCGGTCGTGACGAGCAGCATCACTTCCTGTTCCCGCGGGGATAGCGTTTCGAAGCGCTCTTTCAGTCGCGAACCGTCGTTTTCGACGACGCGACGCTCTCGATCGCGCTCGATGGCGGCCAGGACGGCATCGAGCATGTCCTGATCGCGAAATGGCTTGGGAAGGAAATCTACAGCGCCATGCTTCATGGCGTGGACAGACATCGGAATGTCCCCATATCCCGTCATCATCACCACCGGAATTCCGACGCCGATCTGGACCAGCCGGGTTTGAAACTCGAGGCCGTTCATGTCGGGTAGTCTGACGTCGAGGACGATGCAGCCAGGCCGGTCCGAGAGGTTTGCCGAAAGGAAGTCTTTCGCCGTGGCATAGGTCTGAGTCTGCAGTCCGACGGAATCAAAGAGACCCTCTAGCGCGCCGCGCATAGAAGCATCGTCGTCGACGACGTGCACCAGGGCCTTTTCGTTGGTGGCTTGCCGCATGCCGTTTGCTATGTACCGTGTTTTCACGGGTTTGTTAGCACAAACGGGAACGGACCGGGGATCACACCTATGTATAGGAGGATACTCCTCCGGCCGTCTCGAAAAGGTCAATTGTGGCGGCGCCTTAGCTTACGCTCGTCAGCGCAGCGGGCGCGTAGATCGAGAACAGCGACCCTTCCCCCACCACCGACCGGACTTCGACCCGGTGGCCAAGCACCTCGATCGCACGGCGGACGATAGCGAGCCCGATGCCCAAGCCATTACTGCGTTCGGGCGCAAGACGCATGAAGGATTCGAAGATTCGAGGCAGTTGGTCTTCCGGAATACCGATCCCTGTGTCGTATACATCGATCCTGATTTCGGACCCTTTGTGGCGGCAGCCGATCAAAATCCGTCCTCCAGCCTCCGTGTATCTCGTGGCGTTAGTCAGCAAATTTTGGAGGATGCAATCGAGCAGCACCGGATTGCTCATTACATGGGCATTCGTTGTAACGGTCCGAAGATCGATGCCTGCTTGAATAGCGGCATCTTCATTTTCGTGTCTGAGCCGCCAGAACAGGGGCCCGAGTCCGACGGAGGAGACCTCCAGCGCGTTGGTTCGTTCGGCGAGGTAAAAGGCATCCACCAGACAATCGAGCTGTTCGGTCAGCTTTGTGACGGCCCGCTCTCCGCGGTCCAGCCACGCTTGTTGCGGCATTTGCTCCAGGCGCGAGCGCAGCAGCGAATACGTCCCCTGAATGACCTGCAAGGATTGCCGGAGATCATGTCCCATCATCCCGACAATCGTCGTCTGAAACTCCCGCGCGACGAGGGTTTTCGGCGTCCGATCTTGCATGTTTGGCGCGGCGATGAGGCTTTCGATCGTTCTCATGTCTTCCCCCGTTGGCTCGATGGCGTAGTTCCATCAAAAGCCGGTCGACGGCGTCTTTGCCATCCTACGTTTCGGTGCCGCTTATCAGCTCATCGTATGATGATGACGATCAGATCCGCCAGCATATGCCGGGACACAGGGAAAGGTTGTGGGCCAAGAGGGGGCTTTCCAAAGCGCTGGTAGGCTGGATTTGGCGCCGAGCCTGTCCGGAACGAATATCCCATCCAAACGTACAGCCCGTCTGCGCAAAACGGCCTGAAAACGCTGGCAAATTCCGAGCGGCTGACCTTGCCCCGCATCTCTGGGCCGCAGCTATAACACTCTTGTATAATTTCTAGGCATCCGGGGCGCGTGCAAAGTTCGATTTCCCCCGCTTCTTCAGACAATTGGGGGCATGGATGTTGTGTGGCAAGACATCTCGAAATCGCAGTCATCGACGATGACGAGTCATTCCGAGTAGCGCTCGTGGAATCGCTGTCCTCGCTCGGGTATGGATCCAGCGGGTACGCCTCCGCTGAGGACTATGTTCGTGTGATTGGGAGCAGCTCGTTCAATTGTGTCGTTTCGGACATTCACATGCCGGGCATGAGCGGGCTGGACTTGATGAAATACCTCGCCGCTCGGGGATCGACGACCCCCGTCGTCTTGATCACGGCACGTTCCGACGCAAACCTCGAAGCCAACGCAGCGATCGCCGGTGCCGTGTGCCTGCTGAGGAAGCCATTTGAAATAAATGACTTGATTGGCTGCATTGAAGGAGCCGTGAAAGGTTAGAACATCGCGGAGATAATTCGCGGCGCAGACTTCCCAGATGTTTTGTGTGGCGATGCTGCGATTTCTCGGTTGCGCGATTCCGTGATCGGTGCCCCAGGGATCAGAATGCTGTATTTCAGAGGTCCAATAAGCTGAGGAATTTCTCGATACGAGAGAGTGACACACGGTGTGGTTAAATGCGGCCGAGGAAAGCGGCTCAGTCGAGGTTTTGTCGCAGGAAGGCGACACGCTTTTGCGCAGGATCACGCGCCGGATTACCACCACCGACTCCAGTTCATCTATCACCGCGCTCGCGGCCTCTGAAAGTGCCGCGTCTAACAGCTTCGGCGGCCTTGCTCGCGAATACGAGCTGGCGGAATATCTTGATCGCGATTGGGCGCTCCGACCGCTGGAGCTTGTGCAGGAACACGGCCAAACTACTCTGCTACTCGAGGACCCCGGAGGCGAATTGCTTAGCCGCCATCTGGATCAGCCTATGGCAGTTGAGAGATTCCTGCGTCTCGCTATCGATATCACTTCATCTATCAGCAAGATGCACCAAGGAGGTCTCGTCCATAAGGACATAAAACCCTCCAACCTTCTGGTTAACAGCCGCGACGGTGAAATCCGACTCACTGGCTTTGGGATAGCGTCGCGCATCCCGCGCGAAAGGCAGCCACCTGAACCGCCGCGTTTCATCGCCGGGACCCTTTCCTATATGGCCCCGGAGCAAACGGGCAGGATGAATCGTTCGGTCGACTCGCGTAGCGATCTGTATGCGCTGGGTGTCACCTTCTATCAAATGCTGACGGGAAGGCTGCCCTTCACCTCGGTCGACGCGATGGAATTGATCCATTGCCATATTGCGCGAAAACCGGTCCTTCCAGACAATCTGATACCCAATCTGCCCCTGGCAACTTCTGCAATTGTCGGCAAGCTGCTCGCCAAAGCGGCGGAGGACCGCTACCAAACGGCAGCTGGATTGAAACGAGATCTTGAGCGTTGTCTGACGGAATGGGACACGCTTCGCCGGGTCGAACCATTTCCCCTAGGCGAACACGATATCACAGGCCGGCTTCTCATCCCCGAAAAACTGTATGGGCGTGAGCGTGAAATCGACACCATGCTTGCAGCATTCGACAGCGTCTTGGTGAAAGGCGAACCGGAGCTGGTGCTGGTCTCCGGATATTCCGGTATCGGCAAGTCAGCCGTGGTTAACGAACTGCATAAGGCTCTGATTCTGCCGCGCGGTTTCTTTGCGTCGGGCAAGTTCGACCAGTACAAGCGTGACATACCTTACGCTACGTTGGCGCAAGCCTTCCAGGGTATTATCCGCCAACTTCTCAGCCAGACCGAGTCCGAGCTAGACAAGTGGCGCGACAACCTCGTTCAAGCATTAGGTCCGAACGGCCTACTCATGTCGGATCTCATTCCGGAATTGAGGCTCATAATCGGAGAACAGCCGACCGTTCCGGAGTTGCCGCCACCGGAAGCCAAGGTTCGATTCCAGCTCGTATTCCGTCGGTTCATCAGTGTCTTCGCCCGGCCCGATCATCCGCTTGCATTGTTCCTCGACGACTTGCAATGGCTCGACGCCGCCACGCTCGACTTGATCGAGGATTTGCTGACGCAGCCGGATGTCGGCCACCTGCTGCTGATGGGTGCTTATCGCGACAACGAGGTCGGGCCCGCACATCCGCTCACGCGCAAGCTCGAAGTTATCCAACAAAGCGGAAAGCAGGCAAGACACATCGTCCTGGCTTCCCTAGGGAAAGAAGATCTGACTCAGCTTGTAATGGATACTTTCCACTGTGAGTCGGGTCGAGCGGAACAGTTGGCGGCGCGAGTCTTTGAGAAGACCGCGGGTAATCCGTTCTTTGTCGTTCAGTTCATCACCATGCTGGTCAATGAGACTCTTATCGCGTTCGACTACGCCGATGCGCGATGGTGCTGGGATCTGAATCGCATAGATGCCAAGGGCATCACGGACAATGTGGTAGACTTCCTAATAGGCAGGTTGAACCTGCTACCGGTCCTCACCCAACAGATCCTGCAACTGTTTGCATGCTTGGGTAATGTGGCCGACGCCGCCACTTTGGCGATGGTGGGCGCGAGATCGAAGGAAGAGATAAACGCAGAAATTTGGGAGTCTGTCCACGCCGGGTTTGTAGTTCGCCTGAACGATGCCTATGCGTTCGCTCATGATCGCGTGCGCGAGGCGGCTTACGCGCTGATACCCGCTCACGTGCGTGCGGCCGCGCACCTTCGTATCGGGCGTTTGATGCTGTCGCAAACAGCCTCCGACGCGCTTGCCGACAGTATCTTCGAGATCGTCAATCAGCTCAATCGCGGCGCCGACTTGATTTATCCGCCCGAGGAGCGCGAACGGCTCGCGGAACTCAATCTGATGGCAGGCAGGAGAGCCAAGAGTTCGGCAGCCTATGCGTCGGCATTGACGTATTTTACTGCCGGTGCCGGACTTCTATCAGAGGACAATTGGGACCATTGCTACAAGCTCGCCTTTGCGTCGCATCTTCAGCGAGCTGAGTGCGAGCATGTCACGGGCGATCTGGTATCGGCTCAAGAACATCTCGCTGCGCTTTACAGCCGAGCTCGAAGCCTCACCGATCGTGCTGCCGTCACGTGCTTGAGGGTGGACCTTTTCACGAATCTGGATCTAGCTGACCGCGCGGTCGAGATCGGGTTGGAGTACCTTGAACGTGTAGGGATCAAGTGGCCGCTCCATCCCACTGACGACGCGGTGGCGCAGGAATACGAGCGGATTTGGCAATTGCTTGGTCGCCGCCCGGTCGAGGATCTCGTCAATTTGCCCCCGATGACCGATATGGACCACCGCGCTACGCTCAATGTGCTGACGTCGGTTCACGCTCCAGCCAATTTCATCGATGGTAATTTACTTGCCCTGACCATCGGCCGCATGGCGAATCTCAGCTTTGAGCATGGCAACGCTGACGGGTCCTGCTTCGCTTACGTTTTTCTGGGCATGATCCTGCAGTCAAGGTTCGGCAATTACGACGCGGGATTCCGCTTCGGCAAGCTCGGCGTCGATCTGGTGGAGCAGGGTGGGCTCGATCGATTCAAGGCCCGCGTCTACTTGAACTTCGGGAACGCAATCAATCCCTGGACCAGGCACGTACGTACCAACTTCGACTTGCTGCGCCGCGGTTTTAACGCGGCACAGGAGACCGGCGACCCCACCTTTGTGGCGTATAGCTACGCCACCATGGTTTCGACTCATCTGGCCGCGGCAAGCGTTTTGAGCGAAGTGCAGCGAGAAGCCGAGATCGGATTGGCGTTCGTTCAGAAGGCTCAATTCGGTACCGTCGCCGATTTGATCCTCGGACAACTCGGTCTTATCCGAGCACTCAGAGGGCTAACGGTTGATTTATCATCGTTCAGCGACGCTCAATTCGATGAGCGTCAATTTGAGCGGCATCTCGACGCGGGCCCCGGCCTTGCGATGCCGGCCTGCTGGTATTGGATCCGCAAACTGCAGAGTCAATTTTGTGCCGCCGACACTCCATCCGCGCTTGCCTCCAGATCAAAAGCGCAAGCATTATTGTGGACGGTACCCGGGTTCCTTGTGCTGGCGGACTTCCATTTCTACGGAGCGTTGGCGCTCGCTGCCCAATATGAAAATACTTCGGAGGACAAGCGACCAGAATTCTTGAATGCGTTGCGAGCCCACCACAGGGAGCTTGCAGCTTGGGCGATGCGATGTTCTGAGAATTTCGAGAACCGCGCCGCACTTGTTGGCGCTGAGATCGCGCGCATTGAAGGCCGCGCCCTTGACGCCGAGTCTTTATACGAGCGCGCGATTCAATCCGCGCGCACGAATGCTTTTGTCAACAACGAAGCGATCGCCAATGAGCTTGCAGCGGGCTTCTACGCGTCCCGCGGCTTTGAGACAATTGCGCATGCCTATTTGCGGGAGGCCCGGTCCTGCTATCGGCGGTGGGGCGCCGAGGGCAAGGTGCGTCAGCTGGAAACGCTTCATCCCTATTTGCGGGAGATCGAACTCGCCCATGCCGCCTCGGCGACGATCGCGACCGGGATCGATCAACTCGACCTTGCAACCGTGGTCAAGGTGTCGCAAGCGCTATCAGGTGAGATGGTGCTGGCGAAACTGGTCGATACCCTGATGCGCCTGGCGATCGAGCATGCGGGCGCTGAGAGAGGCGTATTGCTTTTATCGCGTGGAGATAAACTGCGGCAGGAAGCGGAAGCGGTTATCGGCGAGAATAGCATCATCGTTCGTCGACCGGAGGAGTCCGCAATACGACTTCCGGAAACGATCGTTCAATATGTAAGGCGAGTGCGGGAGATTGTGATACTGGACGACGCGTCGGTTCACCCGACATATTCCGTGGATCCGTATGTGTATGGCCTCAAGGCAAGGTCCGTCCTATGCCTGCCGCTTGTGAACGAAGCCAGGATACACGGCGTGCTCTATCTTGAGAACAATCTGACTCCCGGCGTATTCACGTCGAGCCGAACTGCGGTACTGAAGCTGCTGGCATTGCAAGCTGCAATTTCGCTCGAAAATACCTATCTTTATGGGGATCTGGCGCAAGCGGTCGAACATCGGAAGCAGGCAGAGACCGTTCTTGCGGGCGAGAAGCACGTGTTGGAGTTGATTGCCTCGGGACAGCCTCTTAGGGAAGTGCTCGCCGCACTATGCAGATTCTTTGAGAAATCGGCGCCGGAATGCCATTGCGGCATTTACCCGATCGACGGTCGTAACAAGATCTTCGAATTCGGCGTCGCACCCTCTCTTCCTGCGAGCTACACCAATCCAATCCGGGGGGCGTCGGTTGCTTCCGATGATTCTCCACGCGGCCGCTCAATCAGCGAAAAAGCGCAGGTGATCGCCGAAGATATTGGATCCGACCCACGCTGGATGGAGGCACCGTGCCGGGCTCATGTTCTGGAGCACGGCTTGAGAGCGGTTTGGAGTACGCCGATTTGCTCACGGGAAGGAGCCGTCATTGGCACCGTTTGCGTCTATCAGCAAGACCCGGGCAGTCCGTCCTTGCATCATCAGGAAACCATTGGGCATGTTGCACACCTCGCGAGCATCGCGATCGAACGATCGCAGGCTGAAGCCTTGCTGAAGCGAAGTGAGTTCTACCTCACTCAGGGGCAACGGATAAGTCTGACCGGTACTTTCGCATGGGATGTGGCTACGGATGAGATCACGTTTTCAGATCAACTCAAACGCATTTGGGAGTTCGAGCCAGATACCGTGGTGACCTTCGGCCTGCTTCGTGAGCGCACGCATCCGGATGATCTCCGAAGGACAGGTGGTTACCTGGAGCAGGTGCGTGCGGGATTTGACAACCCGGATTATGAAATGCGGCTGATAATGCCGGATGATCGAATCAAATATTTGTGGGTGTGCGCGCGTGTAGCAAGGCACGAGGACGACAGACTGGAATGTCTCGGTGCCATTCAGGACATTACACGACGGCGGCTTGCGGAAGATGCGCGTGACAAGGTGCGATCGGAGCTGGCGCACGTAAGCAGGGTCGTTAGCCTCGGAGCTTTGACGGCATCCATTGCGCACGAGGTAAACCAGCCCCTTGCGTCTATACTGACCAGCGGTGAGACTGCGCTCCGCTGGCTGAACCAACCGGAACCCAATTTCGAAAGGGTGCAGCAAGTCCTGAAGCGCGTCGTCAATGATGCGCGACGGGCTGCTGATGTCATCGACCGTGTTCGTACGATGGCAAGCAAGGGGGCGTCGAGGCGGTCGGAGACTGCGCTCGCTGACATCATCACGGAATGCACGGCTTTGTTGCATCAGGAACTCCAATCGAGGAATGTGTCGAAGTCGCTCGATTTGGCGTCCGACCTGCCGAAGGTGACGGTTGACCGTACTCAATTGCAGCAGGTTGTCGTGAACCTTGTCGTCAATGCGGTACAAGCCATCACCTCCTCGAAAGTGGCGCGCAGGAATATTGCCATTCGAACACAGCAGATCGATTCCGAAACAGTCTGCTGCATTGTGGAAGACAGCGGCCCTGGCATCGACGCTGAGCATCTGCCGCGTCTGTTCGACAGTTTTTTTACGACCAAGGAAACGGGAATGGGGCTGGGCTTGCCGATCGCGCGGTCGATCATCGAAGCACACAATGGGACCATTCGAGCCGACAACAGCTCGAGCCTTGGCGGAGCCAGGCTGATCATCGAACTGCCGGCAAGCGTTGCGTGAGCCTACGGCCGCGCCACGAATGTTACGCGAATGTTTAGGACGAGATTGATGGTGTCGATCGACGCCGGTTAAGGCCGATCCTGTTGTAAAGGTCCAGAGTTGCGGTCCGAGAGGAGATCGATGCCTGCGCACGCACAAGACCTGGTTCTCTCGAATCTGCCGCCGAGCAGGACACAGCAGAAGCTCGCCCTCAGCGTCGCGCTGCTGATAGTGCTGGCGGCGTTCTTCATATCGGCGACAGGAGAGCAGCAGGTCAAATTGGCGGCAGTGGACGCGTTAGTGCCTCTCTATGGCATGGCAATGTTCGTGAGCGACTCGATCACCGCGGTGCTTCTGTTCACGCAATTCTCTATAGTTCGTTCGCGTGCATTGCTGATCATCTCAAGCGGGTATGTTTGGACGGCATTGGTGGTAATCCCCTGGTTGCTCTCGTTTCCAGGGGTGTTTGCACCGCACGGCCTTCTCGGCGGAAGCTCTTCCGAGATCACAGTCTGGCTCTACACCCTGTGGCACGCCGGCTTTCCGATGTTCGTCATTGCCTACGCGCTCTTGAAGACAGCGCAGCCTCCCATGCAACGCAGGAGAATGTCTGCGGGTTCGGCCATCCTGTCGTGCATTGTTGTTACGGCAGCCGCCATATCGGCAGCGACATATCTCCTGATAGCGTTCCAGGCGCACCTGCCACGCTTCATGGAGGACGCGGTGAATTTTTCTGCTTTATGGTATTATATCGCAGTCATAATAGCGTTGTTGAGCATCTTGGCCATTATCTTGCTTTGGATCAGACGGAAGTCGTTGCTCGATCTGTGGCTGATGGTGGTCATGCTCGTTTTCCTAACCGAAGTTCTCATAAGCAGCTTCCCGGTTTCAGCGCGCTTCAGCCTTGGCTGGTATGCTGGCAGGACTTGCAGCCTGCTGTCAGGCAGCCTCATCTTGTTTGTCTTGCTTTACGAGATCACCATTGTTTATGCGCGGCTGATCGGTGCTGTCCGTGCTCAAAGTCGCGAACGCGGCGCGCGTCTGGTTACTGGCGATGCAGTAGCAGCGACGATCGCCCACGAAATCAAACAGCCGCTGGCCGCCATTATGACCAGAGCCGAGACAGGCTTGAGGTGGCTTGATCGCTCGTTGCCCGAGCTCGATAGAGCGAAGGAGCAGTTCAAAGAGATCGTCGCGGATGGCCGTCGCGCGGCTGCCGTGATGGAAGGCATTCGGGCGAACTTCAAGAAAGATGCCCAGATCAGAATCTGGCTCGACATCAACGTGCTTATCGAAGAGACCCTGACCTTGGTACATGGTGATCTGCAGCAGCATCGGATACTCGTTCGCGCAGAGTCGCAAGCGGAGCTACCGCAGATCATGGGAGACCGAATTCAACTTCAGCAAGTACTTCTCAACTTGATCACAAACGCCATCGAGGCAATGGCGGGTAAGGATGGGCTTAGAGTATTGGCGGTCATATCCGAACTAACCAAAGACGGCGGCATAGCCGTATCGGTTGCGGACACCGGTAACGGTATCCCGTCGCAGGAAACTGATCAGATATTCAACCCGCTTTTTACGACCAAACCCAAGGGGATGGGGATGGGTCTGTCGATCTGCCGCTCCATCGTTGAATCTCACGACGGTAACTTGTTGGTGTTCCCAAACTCACCTCAGGGTGCCGTGTTTCAAATGATATTGCACGCGACCAGGGTGACGTCGCGGACGTCGGCCTGACGGACGAACGCTCTCACGTTCTCCTTGAACTTCTCGACATGCGGCCGTCGATAACACCAACGTATGCCCCGGGCGACACCTGCGTTGGATAGAGGAGTCCGGCTCGGCTCGGTACTGTCTTGAGGGATTGAGCCTCAACAAGGTAAGCGTCGGCGAAGCCTTTAGCGGGTCTCATGCGCGGTTTTGCGATTTAAGTCGTGGTTTCCGGTCAATACGCTCACGGCGCCGGAAGCAGGATCACGTTGGTCTGCGACACTACTTCCGCTCACGCGGGAAAAAAAGGAGCCTCAATGAAGAGCGTTCTCTTGGCGAAAGTGGACCGGCGCGATGTGTTTCGCGCCGCGGCCGCGGGGGCGGCTATTGCCGCGGGCGGGACGATCGCGGATCAGGCCGGCGCGGCTCGACCGACCGGCAGTGCCGACAAGCGTAGGGCCCGCTACCAGGGGAACACCCCCGAAGTTCAGAATTACTACCGCGTCAATCGTTATCCTGCCTGGCAGGAGAAATAATCGTGCTTTTCAAAAAATCTGCGCGTGGTCGAGACCACGGGTCCATGTTGGCCGATCGGCCGCGCCACGAACTGGATCGCCGCAGTTTTCTGACCGGTTCCGGTGTCTCCGTCGGAGCGTTGGCGGTGCTGGGCGAACTACCGCTTGGCGGCATTCGCAAGGCGGAGGCCGGTCCGCCCGCTGCGGCGGGCGCCGCGGTCATGACACGCAAGAACATCTGCACGCATTGCTCGGTCGGTTGTTCCGTGATTGCAAAAGTCGCGAATGGCGTATGGATCGGGCAGGAGCCAGACTACGACAGTCCGATCAATCGTGGATCGCATTGCTGCAAGGGTGCTGCGGTGCGCGACGACGTGCTGAGCCGGCGCCGCTTGCGGTATCCCATGAAGCTTGCTGACGGCAGATGGGTTCGGCTGTTTTGGGAACAAGCGATCGACGAGATTGGCGACAAGCTTCTCGAGATTCGCGCGAGGTCCGGACCGGATTCGGTGTACTGGCTCGGCTCGGCCAAGTTCACCAACGAAGCGGCCTATCTTAACCGAAAGCTTGCGGCGTTCTGGGGCACCAACAACTCGGACCACCAGGCACGGATTTGCCACTCCACCACGGTCACCGGCGTTGCCAATACCTGGGGGTATGGCGCGATGACCAATAGCTACAACGATATCCGCAATTCGAAGACGATCTTGATCATGGGCGGAAATCCCGCCGAAGCGCACCCGGTTTCCCTCCAACATATCCTCGAGGGCAAGGAGCTGAACCGCGCCAACATGATCGTCATCGACCCGCGCATGACGCGCACCGCCGCGCACGCCACCGAATACGTTCGGGTGCGCCCCGGTACGCACATCGCGACGATCTATGGCATGCTCTGGCACATTTTTGAGAATGGTTGGGAAGACAAGGAATTTCTCAGCCAGCGGGTTTATGGCGTTGATGAAGTCCGCAAGCAGGTGGCGAAGTGGACTCCGGCGGAGGTGGAGCGCGTCACGGGCTTGCCGGAAGCGCAGGTCAGACACGTCGCCGAAACGTTTGCCAAACAAAAGCCAGCGACGCTGATCTGGGCAATGGGACAAACCCAGTTCACGACCGGCACCGCGAATGTCCGTGCCAGCTGCATTCTGTTGCTGGCGACCGGCAATGTCGGTCATGCCGGAGGCGGCGCCAACATTTTTCGCGGCCATACCAACGTGCAGGGCGCCACCGATCTCGGCCTCGATGTGACGTCGTTGCCGCTCTATTATGGCTTGACCCAGGATGCCTGGCAGCACTGGTGCCGGGTTTGGGAGGTGGACTACGGCTGGATGGCATCGCGGTTCTCCAGCAAGGCCCTGATGGAAGGACCGGGGATTCCGAGCACGCGCTGGTTTGACGCGACGTTGCTGCCGAAGACTCAGGTGACGCAGCCGGATAGCGTGCAGGCGATGTTCATCATGGGTCACGGCGTCAACACCATCACCCGTATGCCGGAGGCCAAGCGGGGAATCGAAAAGCTCGAATTGCTGGTGGTGTGCGATCCGTATCCGACGGCTTGGTCGGTGCTTTCGGAGCGCAAGGACGGCATCTACCTGCTGCCGGCCTGCACCAGCTTCGAGATGGACGGCTCGCGCACGGCCTCAAACCGCTCGCTGCAATGGGGCGAGAAGGTCGTGGAGCCGGTGTTCGAATCGAAGAACGACTACGAGACGATGTACATGCTGGCCCGCAAATTCGGGTTTGCGGACCGGATGTTCAAGAACATCAAGGTCGAGAACGGGGTGGTGTCGGCCGAAGACATCCTTCGCGAGATCAACCGCGGCGGCTGGTCGACCGGCTATTGCGGCCAATCGCCGGAGCGGCTCAAGGCGCACATGAAGAACCAGGCGAAGTTCGACCTCGTCACCATGCGGGCGCCGAAGGACGACCCGGAGGTTGGCGGCGATTATTACGGTCTGCCATGGCCGTGCTGGGGTACGCCCGAGTTCAAGCACCCAGGGACGCCGATCCTCTACAACACCAATTTGTCGATCAAGGAAGGCGGCGGGACGTTCCGCGCGCGTTTTGGCGTCGAGCGCGTCGCCAAGCGCAAGGTGACGGAGAACGGTCTGGAGATCGAAAAAGAAGAGCACGACAACCTGCTCGCCGAGGGCTCCTATTCGGTCGATTCCGAGATCAAGGACGGATATCCGGAATTTACGCTCGCGGTGTTGAAGAAGCTGGGGTGGGACGCGGATCTCACGGCGCAGGAAATGGAGATCATCAAGCGGGTCAATTCCGCCAATCCCGACGCGGTGTCCTGGTCGCTCGATCTTTCCGGCGGCATTCAGCGGGTCGCGATCGAGCATGGCTGTTCGCCTTACGGCAATGCCAAGGCGCGTATGATCGCCTGGAATTTGCCCGATCCGGTTCCTATGCACCGCGAGCCGATTTACACGCCGCGTCCGGAGCTCGTAGCGGACTATCCGACCTTGCCGGATGCGCGACAGTTCCGCGTGCCCAATATCGGCTTCACGGTTCAGAAAGCTGCGGTCGACCGCGGAATCGCCAAAGAGTTTCCCCTGATCCTCAGCTCAGGCCGTCTGGTTGAATATGAAGGCGGCGGCGAGGAGACGCGCTCGAACAAGTGGCTTGCGGAGCTGAAGCAGGAGATGTTCGTCGAAATCAATCCGGCGGATGCCGGTCCGCGCGGAATCAAGGATGGCGGATGGGTTTGGGTGACCGGCGCCGAGAACAGTTCGAGAGCGCGCATGAAAGCGGTCGTGACCGAGCGGGTCGGCAAGGGGGTTACGTGGATGCCGTTTCACTTTGCCGGTTGGTTCGAGGGCAACGATCTGCGCGCCAAATATCCCGCAGGGGCCGATCCCTTCGTACTAGGCGAGAGCGTGAATACGATCATGACCTACGGATACGATCCCGCGACCGGCATGCAGGAAACGAAAGCGACGCTCTGTCAGATCAGGGCGGCGTAAGGGAACAGAGCCATGGCGCGGATGAAATTCCTTTGCGATGCCGAGCGCTGCATCGATTGCAACGCCTGCGTCACCGCCTGCAAGAACGAGAACGAGGTGCCCTGGGGCATCAATCGCCGACGCGTCGTGACCATCAACGATGGCAAGCCGGGCGAACGGTCGGTATCCATGGCGTGCATGCATTGTACCGACGCGCCCTGTGCCGCGGTATGCCCGGTCAGCTGCATCTATCCGACCGAGGACGGTATTGTACTGCACTCCAAGGACCTGTGCATCGGCTGCGGCTATTGCTTCTATGCCTGCCCATTCGGGGCGCCGCAGTATCCCAAAGTCGGCAATTTCGGTTCGCGCGGAAAGATGGACAAGTGCACCTATTGCGCGGGCGGTGGCGGGACGGAAGCGCCCGGCAGCGCCGCCGAGTTCGAAAAATACGGCTCCAATCGCTTCGGTGAAGGCAAGCTGCCGCTGTGCGCCGAGATGTGTTCGACCAAGTCGCTGCTCGCAGGCGACGGCGACATCATTGCCCAGATCTACAAGGAGCGGGTCCTCAAACGTGGTTATGGCTCCGGCGCTTGGGGCTGGATGACCGCCTATCACGGGGATATCGAGATCTGACGGAAAACGCAGGGTGAACGAAATCACCTGGAGTAATGTCGCTATGATATCCCTCGGTCGTATTCGTCTGCTGATAGTTGCGACGCTGCTGCTTTGCGGAACGGTTGCGGTTCCGGCATTTGCGCAGAAGCTCGGCCCGGATGGGGCGCCGAACCCGACGGCGAGCGTTACGCCTCAACGCGATCTGCTGATGCAGGCGCCACGCATCGAGGGGCGGATCGACATTCCGGACCGGAAGGCCAGCGTTTTGATCCAGCCGGCGGGACGGACCTGGGACTATTTCCACGAGGTGCTGCTGCACTGGGGTGCTGCGGTCGTGATCCTCGGCACCATCGTGCTGCTGGCCGCCGCCTATCTCATCATGGGCCGGCTCCGGATTTCGGCGGGGCGGTCCGGACGTACTGTCACCCGATTTCGGGCGTTTGAGAGATTCTCGCACTGGCTGACAGCGGTGTCCTTTGTCGTCCTCGGCCTCACCGGGCTCAACATCACCTTCGGAAAGATCGTGTTGTTACCCGTGGTCGGCCCCGAGGCTTTCTCGGAGATCTCACAAGCTGCCAAGTATGCCCATAATTTCACCGGCTTCTCGTTTGTAGTCGGTCTCGTCCTGATCATCGGGATCTTTTTCAGGGACAATCTGCCCGCGAAGGTCGATATCGAATGGCTCAAGCAAGGGGGCGGGTTCATCAAGTCGAAGCATGCTCCCGCCGGCCGCTTCAATCCGGGCGAGAAGGCGGTCTACTGGCTTTCACTGGCAGCGGGCCTTGCGGTTTCCATATCGGGCTTTCTGCTGCTGTTTCCGTTCTACGAAACCACCATTGCCGAGATGCAACTGGCGCACGTGACGCATGCCGTCGTCGCCGTGCTGTTCATCGCCTTGATCCTTGGCCACATCTATATCGGCACGCTCGGAATGGAGGGGGCGTTCGAGGCAATGGGCACCGGCGAAGTGGATTTCAACTGGGCGAAGGAACATCACGACGTCTGGCTGGCCGAACAATTGGAGAAGGGGAAGGCCGGGTACTCCGTGCCGGCGGAATAGGTCCGCCGCCGCCGTGGTTCATTTCGCGGACATCATCGCCGGAAAGGCAACTCTGTAAAATGCAGGACGGTTCTCAAGCGATTCCGGCAGGCGATGTAGGGGCGGGGATGCTGGCGTTGCGGGCGGCGGCTGCGGTTCCGACGCCGGACGTGCCGTTCGTGCGAGTCGAAAGCTCCGGCACGATCCTGGTGTACGGCCGGGACGAAGTCGCGATCGAAGCCGGTCAAATGCTCGAGCAGCATCTCGACGTCACCGTCCTGATCCTGCCGTCCGGCTTGGTTGCCGGGCTCGGGGCGACCGACTTTCCCGTGGTGAAAGGAAAGATCGCGGTTGCCGGAGGCCATTTCGGCGCTTTTGCGCTAGTCATCGATGATTTTGCCTCGCCTGAGCCAACATTGCGCGGTGGCTTGCGGTATGGACCGTCGCGCAACGGCGCCCAATCCCGTTGCGATATCATTCTGGACCTTTCCGGCGGATCGCCGCTATTTTCGGGAGCCGATCTTCGTGACGGCTATCTGCGCGTCGATCCCGGCAATCGATCCGCGGTGCTGGAGGCCGTGCTCAAGGCGCGAGACCTCACGGGTGCGTTCGAGAAACCCCGATACGTCGGCTTCAATGCATCGCTATGCGCGCATTCGCGTTCGAATATCGTCGGCTGCAGCCGTTGCCGTGATCTTTGTCCGGCGGGTGCCATCCAGCCGGCAGGCGATCACGTCGCAATCGATCCGAACATCTGCGCCGGATGCGGGCAATGCGCCGCGGCTTGTCCGACAGGTGCCGCATCCTACGCGATGCTGCCGCCGGATGTGTTGGTGCGAAAGCTCCGCACGATGTTGCTCACCTATCACGCGGCCGGAGGTATGCATCCGGTGGTCCTGTTCCATGACGAGGCGCACGGCAGCCCCATGCTCGACGCCCTGGCACAGTTCGGCGACGGACTGCCTGCGCATGTGCTGCCGTTCGCCGTCAACGAGACCACCCAGGTTGGGCTGGAAGGCATCGTGGCGGGCTTTGCATATGGCGCATCGGCTATCCGCTTCCTGCTGCGGGGCAGGCCCCGTCACGACGTCTCCGGCTTGAGGCAGACGGTCGCGCTGGCGGAACCGATCCTGCAAGGGCTGGGCTTCGCCGGGCCTCGTCTTGCAATGCTCGAGACCGACGATCCGGATGTCGCCGATATTGCCTTGCGAGAGATTCCATCCATGCCATCGGCGCCGCGGCCGGCGAGCTTTCAGCCCACCGGGGGCAAGCGCGAAGTCGTGCGCTTCGCCCTGCGCGAACTCCATCGGGCGGCTCCCGATCCTGTCGAGGTTATCGCGCTGCCAAAGCGGGCGCCGTTCGGAGCGATCGAAGTTGATGCGGGTAACTGCACGCTTTGCCTGTCCTGCGTGTCGGCATGTCCGACCGGCGCGCTGCGGGACGACCCGGAGCGGCCGATGTTGCGCTTCGTCGAGGACGCGTGCGTGCAATGCGGGCTCTGCCAGGTGACCTGTCCGGAACAGGTCATCACCCTAAAGCCCCAGATCGACTTCCGCGCGGCGACGGCGCCTGCACGTGTGCTGAAGCAGGAGGAGCCGTTTTGCTGCATCCAGTGCGGCAAGCCGTTCGGAGTGAAGAGCACCATCGATCGTGTCGTGGCCAAACTCGAGGGCAGACACTGGATGTATGCGGCTTCGTCGCGCCGCATCGACCTGATCAAAATGTGCGAGGATTGCCGAGTTGCCGTGGTCTCCGAGGGGCATTTCGATCCCTATGGTGCGCCGGATCGCGCGCTTCGAACCACCGACGATTACCTGCAGGAAGGCGATCTCGCCGACAAGCGAGGGCCGCGCCCATGAAACTGCTGCGGACCATTCAACTCGACGCCTCCGATTCGTTTGTTTTCGACCGGGCCGCGGCTCCAGGCGAATGGGCGGTATCCGGCGCATTCGCCTTTCTCAATCGGGACATTCCGGCGCTGCGGGGCAAAACCCGGACGGCATTTCGTGCCGGGTTTTTGGGAATTGGCTCGCTCGGTCGCTCGACCCTGGTTCAGATCGTCGACGCGACGGAGCAGGACCATGCCGATGTCGTTGAATTGCTCGCCGCGCAACTGGTCCGGAAGTTTGGTGCGCCTGATCTGGCATCCGCGCGCGAGGCGGCGAGGGAAGAGGTCGCCTTTGCGGCCTCGCTCTGTGATCATCCTGATGGCGTCATCGTCGCCGTGACGCGGACCCTCGAGGGCGGCTCGATCCACGAGGCATTCCGCTCGCTACGTCCCGCCGCGCAATCGCCGTCGCGGGCCTTCAGTTTCGTGGAGATCGTCGGCGAGCAGGATGCGGACGAGCATCTCGATCTTGCAACGCTCCGGAAAGGAGGACGACCTTGAGCGCGAAGCACGATTTCTGGCTCGGTTGCGGCCATCACCTGCTCGATCGCGACGCCACGAAAAGACTGGTGGTCACGGACGAATTCTTGAAGGTGTATCTGGCACGCGCCGAACTGGTGCCGCCACCCGAAGCCTGCCTGGCTGAACGGTCGCTCTACGACATCTTGCTGCACAAT
The DNA here is from genome assembly GCF_055807395.1 of Bradyrhizobium sp. Kon10. Lineage (NCBI taxonomy): Bacteria > Pseudomonadati > Pseudomonadota > Alphaproteobacteria > Hyphomicrobiales > Nitrobacteraceae > Bradyrhizobium > Bradyrhizobium sp. Kon10. The sequence goes on from NZ_JBVVOZ010000022.1 coordinate 54,658, forward strand.
CCGCGGCAGGCGGTGACCTCGTCGCAGATTGCTGCGATGGCGGACCCGGATGCGCGCGAGAACTGGGAGGTGATGATTGCCTGGCGCGATCATCTGGTGAGGCATCGCACCCTTGAATCGGCCTATCTGGATATCATGCGACGAAATATCAGGCTGCCGCAGGTTTTTATAGGGCAGTTGATACAGGTCATTCTACGCAATGCGCTGAACGATTGCGACGATGCCCTTGTTCTGCGCGCTGCCGAGATGTTCTTTCGTACGCAGAAGCTGGCAGTAGAAGGCAACTCGATCATCGCCTGGGACGAGGAGGCGAGTGTCGATCGGCGGCACCAGTCACCGCTGTTTGCCTTGCTGGGATTGCCGGCAGCCGTCGAGGCCGACGTGCTCAGCGATGCCACTGCCAGCAGTTACTGGGAGCGCAGCGACCGGTTCGACGTCGGGCTTGACCTGACGGCCGGACAACGTGGATCGGCCGCGTTGGGCGATGTAATCGCGCGCTGGATATCGCATTTGCTCGCGGTGAACGTCGCGGTCGAACCGGTGGCGGAACTGCGCGACGAACCGCTGTCGTGGTATGTCGGGTTGAGTGCCGACGCGACTCGGATCGGCGACGCGATCTGGAACGGAAATGACGTGGACAGCGAGCTGCGGGCGCGCCTGGTCGGCCTGTACCGGCTGGATTTCCGCGATCCGTCGGATGTGATCGAGAAGGTCAGGGGGGAGCCGGTATACTTGCTGGCAGCCATGACGGCCGACGAAGAGCTGCGGTTGAAGCCGCAAAATCTGGTGACCGGCTTGCCAATCCGTTGTGAGGAGGCCGCGAATTGAGATCGACGACACTTGAAAGCGTTCCGGTGGGTGTCGTCGTCGAACGGCGCCGGGCGAAGAGTGTTTGGGCCGAGTTTCTCTGGCGGCCGGTTTCGGTGTTCGCCGGGACACCTTCGGCTGAACCGTGGACGGCGCTCGATGTGCAGGCGGAAAGCATGCTGTTCTACGCGGGTGAGGCCCTGATCGAACTTCACCGAACTGAGACGGCCTATTACCGCGATAATCTCGCATGCGGGACGCCGAAACTGTGGGTGGTGCTCGGCCCGACCGGATCCGACCGGCCGTACGAGCTGCTGGCGGTGACGGCCGATCCGGCGCAGGGGGAGGCTTTCACGGATGCGGGCAACAACCTCGTCGAGGCGGTGCCAATGCCGCAGGACATTCTGGCGATCGTCGGTCAATTCATCGCAACGCATCACGTTGAGCGGCCCTTCATCAAGCGCCGGCGCCAGCCCGCTGAATTCGATCGCCAAAAGGACGGGCAGGGGAACGGGACATGACGGCGCCAGAAAGCTCGCTCTCACGATGGTCGCGGTTGAAACGCGAGGCCGTTTCCAAGCGGCAGGCAGACACCGGGCAGGACGACACCCTGGCTGGTTCAGCCGGACCGGAGAACACGGAGCCTGAAACGGGATCGGGTGAGGGGCCGGTCGATCCGCTGGAGTTACTATCGGTTGACACCATCACCATCGATACCGACATTCGTGCCTTTCTGAAAAGCCGGGTGCCGGCTGAACTGACCCGCGCGGCGTTGCGCCGGGCCTGGATCAGCGACCCGGCCATTCGCGATTTCGTCGGCATTGCGGAAAACCAATGGGACTTCAACGATCGAACCGCCATATCGGGCTTTGGTCCGCTGTTCGAATCCGATGACGTACCGGCGCTTCTCGCGCAGGCGTTTGGTCAGCCCGCCGAATCGGTCACCGCCATGGCCGAGTTGCCGACGGCATTGGAAGCGCCGGCGGAAGCGGGAATTGTCACGGAAATCGAAGCGCCAGATCTGCCTGACCTGCCGGCCGCATCGAGTGAAACCGCTGACGAGGGCGCGGCGGTCGAGCAACCCGTTGCGGAACTGGAAGGTGGCGCGCCGTCGAAGCGCCGAACACATGGCGGCGCATTGCCGCGATAGGGAGTTCCAGATTGGCCGCAGTACCGGTAGCAGACGAGGACCGAACGATGCGGGAGCGCACTGCGCGCGGTTCTGACAGACATGTCGTCGATGAACTGGATCGCGCTCGTGCCCGCGAATACGCACTGCTGGCGAAGTTGCTGGCCCGGGGGCCCAGTCGCGAGTTGCTCGGCCGCCTGTCGGCGCTGCAGGGCGACACCACGCCGCTCGGCACGGCGCATGCGGCGCTCGCCGAGGCTGCGCGCCGATCCAGCGAAGCGGGCGCTGCGCGCGAATATTTCGACGTGTTCGCAGGACTGGGCCGGGGCCAGATCCTGCCTTACGCGTCCCAATATCTCACCGGCTCGCTGTACGGCCGGCCGCTGGTGGAATTGCGCGAGGCTTTCCAGCTTCTCGGTATCGAGCGGGTGAACCCGTCCGAACCCGAGGATCACATTGCAACCCTTTGCGAGACGATGGCGGGCTTGGTCGGCGGCGCCATCACCGGTCCGGACGGCTGCGATCGTGATTTCTTCGCAAAGCACCTGGCAACATGGGCACGGCGCTTTTTCGCCGATCTGGAGCGCGCGCACCCGGCCGTCTTCTACGTAAGTGTCGGCTCACTGGGCCGTGCGTTCGTGGAGATCGAGACCGGGGCCTATTCACTTCCTGCCTGATGGCAGGGCAACAGGGGAAAGATCATGCGATCGTTCATCGTGGCCTGCCTAGTCGCCACCGCCATAGCCGTAGGTTCCGCCGCGGTTCTCGACGCCTTTGTACAGCAACCGTCATCGGCCGCTTTCGCGGAAGGCAGCGTGAGACGCTGACCTTGTGCTCGCAAAAGAGCCGTCGCTAATCGACCTCTCCCCTGAACCATTTGCCAGCACCGCAGACCTATCTAGGGACCGCGAAAACGGAGGCCCACCATGATGCGCCTGACTATCGCTGCCATCGCCGTGGTCGCATTGCTTGCTGCCGGGGGCATGATGACGCGTTGGCCCTCGACCTCCGTCGAGCTGGCCTCCGGAACCGCCGCCATGCCGTCTTTGCAGGAACTACATGTCACGGCCGAAGTACACAAGCTCCCCGTACAGGAGATCGACGATCAAGCCCTGGTCTATACCGCCCAGGGAAAGCATTGAACGCCCCGGCTGACTCGCGGTCACGGTGCAACTCAGCCAGTCCCTGCATCAACGCGGCGGCGCCCAGGCATTGCTGCGACCCCATCGATTTCGATCATCGCTGCCGTCGCGAGCGGTCTTGCCGTAACATTCCGCGTCAATGCCTGATGCGGTCGCCAGGCACTGCTCGTAGCTTGTGAAGCCGCAATCCGAGCCGCGCGTATCGAACGTCATGAAATAGTGCCCCGCGGGCACCGCCGGCCCGGCGTATGCCGCAGAGTCTCACATGTTGGCCAGTGCAAGTGCTGAAAAAGCGGTGGCCGATACCACTGTCAATTCGCGAATTGTCTTCGTGGTCATTCTCCCGAAATAATCCCTGCCGCCTTTTGGTAGATGGCGGAACACGATCGCGAGATCGATGTTCAGAAAGATGCAAGCGCATAACACGCTCGTATGATTGGTGGCTGCTCTTCCCAGGCAAGGTATCGGCCCCGCGCCGATCTCGCGCAAGCGCGATGTGGTTGCGATCGAGAGCGGGAAGGCGCCTGATCTCGCTCTGATCTTCTGCTAACTTGTGCATTCAATTCGTGCCGGCCACAACCGCTGACCGATCATACTTGATGCGATCGGAGTTCTCCGAGTGTGGTATGGCCGCGTACGCAAATAGCTCGCAGTATCACCGTTTCGCAGAGCCAAAAGTCGCTCTGTCGTGACGCGAGCGGATTTCGTTTGGACACGATTTCACAGTTGGTCCTGGATGGCATCGGCGGCTTTGCCTTGCCCTACCTGGTCGGACGCGTCGTGACTGGCGTGTTCTTTGTCTTTTCGGGCTACCACAAACTTACGAATGCCGAACGCCGCGCCGCCCCGGTGGCGACACTGCGGGACTGCAACATCCCGTTTGTTTCGCTGATGCAGTGGGTTGTTCCCGGGCTTGAATTCGCAGGCGGCCTGGGTCGCGTTTGGCCTGCTGACGCCCCTTGCAGCGCTAGGCCTCGCTGTGATCTGTCTTATCGCAGCCTGCGCCGACGGTATCCGCCAGGTGCGTTAGCCGCAATCGACAAGGCCGACAAGATAGACGACGCTCTCTATCTCCCGGAGGTCCCGTATATCGTGCTGCTGGCCATGTTTGTGGCCAATCGCGTCGGACCGTTCAGCCTGGACGCGATGCTGAGACACTTGACGGGGTGACGCGCCCATTTCGCCGAAATGTTCAGCGCGAGCACCCGGGGATTTGCGTCACGCGCAACGATCGGCAACCGCGGCGTCGCCTCCGATCGGGAGGGTAAGGTGAAAATCCGCGCCACGCGATCGATCGTTGGTGGCCCACAAGCGGCCTCCATGCCCTTCAACGATGGTGCGGCTTATTGACAGGCCGATGCCAACGCTGCGGGTTTTGGTGGTGACAAAGGCATTGAAAATCTGAGTCGTCAGCCGCGGCGGCAGCCCAACGCCCGTATCGCTGACGGACACCGCGACCTGTCCGCCTTCCACCTGCTCGGACTTTATGACGAGTTCTCGGGTTCCGTCCGCATCGCCCATGGCCTCCATGCCGTTGATCATGAGATTCATCAGAACCTGCATCAACTGCGTGCGGTCTCCCGAGACCGGGGAAAGATCGTCCATGAGCTCGGTACGGATCGACACCGCATATCGTGCAGCCTCGCCGTGCAGCAGGATGACCATCTCCCGAATGACATCGTTCACGTCAACCAACTCGCGCAGCGGCGCGCCGTGGTCGAAGAGTTGCTGCATACGGGCGACCGTCTCTGAAGCGCGTATTCCGTCCTTTACGATCATGCTTGCGATCGCGCGGGCCCTCTCGATATTCGGCACTTCATGCGAAAGCCAGCGCATGCAAGTCTCGGCATTTATCATGATGGCGCCAATCGGATGATTCACTTCATGCGCCAGAGACGACGTCAGCTCTCCCATGGCGGTGATCCGGCTGACACGTGCCAAATCCGCTTGCGCCTGGCGCAACCGTTCTTCCGCCCGCTTACGATAGGCAATTTCGCTCTGCAGCGTTTCATTTGCGCGCAATAGCTCCGTGGCGCGCTCTTTCAGGCGATTTGCGACGATTGCGAGGCTGCGATACAAACGCGAGTGCTCCAGAACAAGTATGGCGAGTACGAAACTTGCAGCCAGTGCACCGTAGATTCGTCCCGCGTAGAAACCCAGGTCATAGCGACCGCCGTTCAGGTAGGAGCTCAGGGTGATGTCGCAGAACCAATAGCCCATCACGACCATAAGCCATAGATTCAGCAGGTTGCGTCGAGGGCGCGCCGCCAGCAAGACGAAGGCGCCCAGGACTAGTAGGATGTCGACGAGATTGACGATCCTTTGCCAGGGCGTAAAACCGGTTCTATCCAGCATCGGTGGCAGCAGGTGCGCATTTTCGGTGCCCCACGTCGCAGCGAACCAACATCCGAACACGACGCCGACGACTGCGGTCACTGCCCTCGCAATCGAGATACGCGGCGGAGCGGCAATCCCATGACTACTGTCTTGAAGCAGGGCATAGAGGATCACGACGAGCGGGAAACCGCCGTGCCAGAATACACAGAGCCATAACGCTGTCTGCGGTCCCGCGCCGAGCAGACCGGTATCCGAAAACATACCGGGAAACACCATAAGTTGAACGGCACTCATCAGTGAGGCAAACAGATACCCGCTCGCCAACAGCAGCAATGCGCGCGAGCGCAGGATGTTGAACTGGCCAAAGAGAATGATGGCGGTCGTGAGATCATTGAGGGTGGATACGGCGTTATATACAGCAACGAAAGCAGGCGAGGGCTGCATGGGCGCGCGCACATAGGGAATGCAGGCAACAAAGACGGCGGCCGAAATCGCTGTTAACGCAAGGCAAAAACGCAACTCGCGAGATCCTACCGCGGCCCGCGACAGGAAGGCGCCGTCGTCGTCCACAGAAATGCTCATTGCTTCGCCAGGACGCACATTGTCGATTTCATGATCCGCTCGCCGACCCCAGCAATCACCAGCCGGCGGGACTACGTTTCACCCCGGTGGCGTATCGACGTAATCTCACATAGTCCTCCGAATGGAGAACTCCGCTCTCGCCGGCCGCGATTAAGCCCGCTGAGGAAGAACCGATTGCGACGATCTCCCGATCGTCTTTTTTCCATCCTAGAGATGCGTCATATGCTCTGCGACCGAACCTTGGTAGACGCTAGATCATACCAATGTATGAGCCGCAGCAATGATCGATAGGGCCCTGTTCCTACGATTGCTCTGGCCAACCCTCGCCTATCCAGCACAGCTCAATCCAGCTTCTTAACGGACCACTAACCCTGCTCCCGTCGGCACCGAATGGGCAAGTGGCAGTCATTCCTTTGCGAGAGGTTGACGGCTTTCAGTCATAAAATGCCGGCAGCACTTTCAGCATATCGGTCTGTGCCTTATCATGATTGATGAATAGTTTGGCGTGGTACGTCGCCATCATTCTCCGGACCTTGTCCATTGAGGCGATTGACGCCGCTTTGTCCGTGTTCAGGGACGGCACGATGTTTCTCTCGAAATTCTCCGCGAGATGCACAACATCCCCGGACAAAAGGATAAAACCCGAATTCTTCAGGTGAACCAACAGGGACTGGCTTCCTGGCGTGTGTCCTGGTGTCGAGACCAGAGTGATACTGCCATCGCCGAGCAGGTCTGTATCGCCGTCGACCAACCGGAGGTCTTTTGGCTTGCCCATGAGCTTGCGCGCGAGGGCCTTCAATTGATTCACATTGTTGTTCGCGCCGTCTGGAGAGTAGATCCACTTGTGCTCGGCTCGCTGCATCACAATTGTTGAATTGGGAAATAGGCCAACGTTGCCGATGTGGTCGCCATGCGTGTGGGACAGCACAACATAGGTGATGTCGTTTATCTTGAGTCCGAGGTCTGCAAGCTGACCTGTTATCGTCTTGTCGAGGTGGTACACGATCAATTTAGGGAGGGTCGACCAGCCCTTGGGGTCGTTCAGGGTCGATTGAGGAACACCCGTATCCCAAAGCACCCATTGATTTTTGTGTTCTATCAGCCAGCAAGTTGACGAGAACTCAATGCTCTTTCCTGCGTTCTCGCCCGGGGTCCACACCGACTCGTCGTTGGCAAGAGAGTGGCCGCAGTCCACCCGATAAAGTTTCTCGACAAAACCGGCCGTCGTCGGGTCGGGCAGGTTCTCGTCGGTCGCTCCAGCCAACGCGCGAGCGGTTGAGAATGCGGACACGATCAGGATTGACATGATGGCTATTCTTGTCCGCTTCAACATCAATCATCCTCCGCTCGGAAGCTCAAACCGGTCATGACGCAGCCCCGGGTCGCACCGCCCTCCTTCACGCTAACAAAGCAAAGAGGAAAAGATATCACCTGTGAGGGTCCGTTCTCTAACACCTCTAGATTACCGTCCGCAGTCGTCGCTCGACGCGGGTCATCCGGTTCCGTGCCGGGGTTCACCGGTCAAAAAAAGGTACTCGACGCCGTTCGATTCGGGGGCGCGAACGGGCAGAAGTAAAGCATGAGCGCAGAACTGAAAGTGGTCATCGTTACGGAGCGTCAAGGCGAGCGTAGTCGAACGTGGTGCCTATCTGGTGAAGGCTGCGGGCTGATCGAACCGCTAATATCGCCGCCGCCCGTTCTTCGGAAATCAGGCATGGCACCACCATTGTCGAGTGGCCGGTAGACGAACTCTCGTGCCCGCTGATGACGGGCACCTATTTGTGTAGACGCAAACGGGCTCTAGATCTCAGGCGATCAATCGCGAGAAGAGGCCGTAAGATCCGCAGGTCGCCTTCGTGCGTTTTCCCATCGGCACCACGTTTCCACCACTCCGCGGCACCAGGGGCACGACTGCGGCCCTCGCGAGGTCTTCCAGGGCGGCCGCAATGTATTTCGCGTAGTGCCGCTCGATCATCTTAACCGAGGTGTTGTGCAGTTTGGCGACCGGTTAGCGCACAGCCTTTCTCTCTGCCGGTAGCCCTCTACTCCCTGAGGTGGGCAGCCGCGGTCAAGACTATGCCACGAGTGAGCGAAATGTAAGCTGCTCACGAAGTGTGCTCGGAACGGTGACCAATTCCGGTAAGTGGATGTCTGCATTTGGCCCTTGGGTCGCGGAAAGACCTGTCTCGTCGGATGTCAGGGCCACCCGGACCACGTCTCTGAACTCGTTCTCAGTCGCCAGCCAGCGCTTCTCCGCATGCCCGTCTGCGCCCCGGACGGTGACACGCGCGCTGTACATGGTGAGCCGTCGTTAAGCGAGTTTTTGATCGTTCCGCCGTGACCAGTTCGATAGCCGGAAAGCGACGCTTGAAGTCCAGCAATGTGGCGCGCAAATTGCCTGCTGACATAGATGTGCAAAACCCAACGCGCAGGTATTCTGGTTCGCACCCGCCGCTGGATGTCCGCGTTTTCATAAGGGCATCGATCTGCTCCAGGATAGTTCTCGCAGCCCGCAAGACATTTCGACCGGCGGGCGTCAACCTCACTCCGCTGCTCGAACGCTCGAACAGCATCATCCCGATCGACTGCTCGAAGTGCTTGATAGACCTGCTGAGCGCCGAATGGCGAACGGAGAGCAATTCCGCAGCCCGTCGGAAGCTACCGCAATCGGCCGCGGCGACTGCGGATCGGAGATGATGGAGATCGACGTTGTTGATGGTGGCGCGGCTAGTATCGCCGTCCTTTGATGCGTTGATATTCATCCCAGAGAGCCGAGCAAGACCACATTTTCGACGGGCCAAGAATCTTTCGATCTCAGCTTTAGGTTGTAAATTCAACCAAGAGATGATGACAGATTTATGAATACAAATGCCAGCGTCCAAGCAGGAGCGCCGAACTGGAGCCGCGCAAATCACACGGACCCGCCGTATTTTTCCGCCAAGTGAGTAGTGTGGCGTATTGCGGCGTGCAGAAAGGTCGGAGCTGGTGGGCCCAAGCCTCAGGTGACGGGAGGCGGCTGTTGGCGCAAAGCGCAGGCAATTACCCCATATTCGAAGGCGATCTGCGGTACCGGCGGATCGTTGCTTTTTCGTGAGTTGAACCACAGAGTAAATAACGAGCTCACTAGCGCTATCTGCACGATTTCAGGCAAAGCGGTGGAGTCGGATGACGTGGCAGTGAAGGCCGCGCTCCTCGACGTGGTAGAACTCCTGGATGGCTACGCTGATGTTCGCAAGGCACTACGCATGCCGGATCCTGGGCACCTGGGCTTGTCAGCACTGAAAACCACTTCCATCCCGCATACTTGTCGCCGGTTTGACGTACGTGTGTGTAGCGCTTGAGACTCGACCAAGAACGATGCCCGGACACAGCAGCCACTTGAGGAATATTGCGACCTAGCTCGAATAGTCTCGAAATACCATCGTGACGAAGATCATGCAGGTGCAAGTCGATGATCTCCAGGAATTGGCACGCGCGCGTGAAATTCGTTCCAATGGTGTCGCCGCAATACGGAAAAATTTCTGCGCGCCTCTTGGGCATGGAGAGAATGATTTGAAGCGCTTCCGGCGGAAGATCGCACCATACGTCATTTCCTATCTTCTCTCCGGGGTTCTTCATATCTCGGATCAAAACACGGCTTCCTTCCACATCAAGATCTGTCCATGATATTCGCGTAATCTCCTCGAGGCGACGCGTTGAAAAAATGGCAAAGCCAATGATCTTCTGCATCGGAATGGAGGATGGTCGGCGCTTCAGCCGTTCGCCGAAATATTCGAGAAGGTTGTCGAGCTCTTCGAGGGCCGGACGTCGATCGCGCTCGCGGCTCTTGCCCGCAATACCGAGGCGCTTCGCGACTACGAAGGCGTCCTTCATGGCGGTCTGATCAAGCGGGTATGCCCATGCCGGTTTGGCCACGGCGAAGACCGCCCCCAAATGTGAGAGGTAGTTGCCGACAGTTGACGGAGCGACGTTGACTATCAGTTCATTTGCAAGTGCTACGACGTCGGTGCTCGTGATCTCCGAGCACCTCTTGTTCGCTATGTCGTAGTTCTTGATCGCTCGCAGAACCTGCGCCTTCGTGCGCCCAATCTTCCTTATTGATTCATCTGTGTAGCGGTCGATAACAACAGCTAGGGTCGGATCCGGCGCTTCGAGACGTTCGAGCGCCCCGGGTTTGGCAAGTTCCCTTTCCCGTTTTTCGAGCCAGGCTGAGGCTGCCTGTCGCCGATCGAACGTTCGATTCTCCCGATGCACGATCTTGCCAGCTCGCTTAATAAGGAGCTGGGCTTGATATCCTGTAGAGCCATCGCTTCGTTTGCGTTGGACGACCGTTCCCATCTCGGAGGCTCCGTTTCGGTACTGCATGGAGGTATTCGGTACTGCGCCGCAGTACTCAAGGTACCAAAATGGACGAAAATGGCCAAAAAACGAGCTGAATACAAAAATTCAGGAATGCCGGTAAATAGCTGAAATGACCGAAAAAACTACGAAATTGTACGATTTTCCATTCTCCGTCGCGCCGATGATGGATTGGACCGACCGGCATTGCCGGGTGTTCCACCGTCAGCTGACGCGGCGGGCGCTGCTCTATACGGAGATGCTGACCACCGGCGCCGTGATTCATGGCGATCGGAGGCGGCTGCTCGGGTTCGATGCGGTCGAGCATCCGGTGGCGCTTCAGCTGGGTGGCTCGGATCCGCGCGAGCTCGCGCTGGCGGCACGGATCGGCGAAGACTTTGGTTATGACGAGATCAATCTCAATGTCGGCTGCCCGTCGGATCGCGTGAAAGACGGCCGCTTTGGCGCGTGCCTGATGGCGGAGCCGCAGCTTGTGGCCAGATGCGTCGATGCGATGAAGGCCGCCGTTGCCGTGCCCGTCACCGTGAAGTGTCGCATTGGCATCGATGACCAGGATCCGGAAGAGGCTCTCGATGCGCTTGCGCGCGCAGTTATCGCCGCGGGCTGCGACGCACTCATCGTGCATGCCCGGAAAGCCTGGCTCAACGGTTTGTCGCCGAAGGAGAACCGGGACATCCCGCCGCTCGATTATGATCGTGTCTATCGCCTCAAACGCGCGGTGCCCGATGTGCCCATCATCATCAACGGCGGCATCCTGAGCATCGACGAGGCGAAGGCGCATCTCGCGCATGTCGACGGCGCGATGCTTGGCCGGGCCGCCTATCAGGAGCCGTGGCGACTCCTCTCTGTCGATCCGGATATTTTTGACGAGGCGGCGCCGCATGCGACGATGCAGGACGCGCTCGAGGCGATGATGCCCTATATCGAGGCGCAGCTCGCGCGGGGCACGCGGCTGCACGCCATCACGCGCCACTTCGTCGGCGCATTCCACGCCGTGCCCGGCGCGCGCGCCTTTCGACGCCATCTCGCCGAGCACGGTACCAAGCAGGGGGCTGGTGTTGAGGTGCTGCGCGAGGCGATCGCGCGCGTTGGCGCCCGTGCACCGGCAGAGGCTGCCTAGCCGTAGCCGCCCGGAAGAGCTGGAACGCGAGTCCGGCCCTTCGTCGGCCGATCCTCAATCGACTGCCGTGCGCGCGCGTCGGTGGCTGCCCTGCAGCTCGGGATAGCCAGTGAGCATCAGTGTATCGGAATGCACGCCCCAGCTCTCCAGACGATCAAGGAAGCTCATGCCGAGCAGATTGGTCTTCATCTGCCCGCGCTGCACGACGAGGGCCGGCACTGACTTTTCGACGAGGTGTCCGACGGCAAGACGGTCGATCGTGAGCCGGGCCGCCTTGGTGTGGCCGCCCGCGGTCTCGAGATCGACGTCATATTCGAGCATCTCGAGCGGCAGCCCGATCGCCTTCGCGGTCTCCCAGGTGAGCACCACCGAGGTGGCGCCGGTGTCGATCACCATCGGTGCGGCGACGCCGTTGATCTTGGCGCGGAGCGCGAACTCGCCGCCCTGGCCGCGCTGAATTTGCACGGCAGGGACTGGGGACGCGGTCTGTCCGCGAAACATATGCGAGACTGTGTGGCTGGCGCGCGCGATCTGGTCGGGATCGCCATAGGCGACGACGGCACCGGCGGTGGCGGCCAGCATGATGAGAACGAACAGGAAGCGGATCATCGCATGCTCCCGAAGCCGCGCAGCCTGGTCAGGTGCGCCGTGTCGATCCGGCGATCGGTTGCAATCCGGCTTCCGTCATGCGCGTCGGCAGCAGCGCCATCACTGCGAGCCGTTCCGCACTCTCCATCGCATGCCAGCGCGCGATCTCCGGCAAGGTGCGGCCGCAGCCGAAGCACAGCTTGCTCTGGGGATCGATCATACAGACGGCGATGCACGGGGTTTCTCTGCTCATCCTGGCATTTTGAGGGATTGTTGGGCATGTCTGCAAGCATGTGTTTAGGAGCCGGTGCCTGCGCTCATGATCGGCTTGTGGCGTGGCCTTCGTTTCTCGTCGGGAACGACGGAACTGTCCGGCTGGAGCGGCGGAGAATCCTCCGACAGCGGCGCCAGCGCGCTCATCACGCGCTCCGGCGGGAAGGTGACGATCACCTCGGTGCCGATGCGCAGCTTGGACTTCAGCGTGAACGTGCCGCCATGCAGGTCGATCAGGTTCTTCGCGATGGGCAGGCCGAGCCCTGCGCCCTGTTCGGCCGATTTGATCGAGTTGGAGCCCTGGCCGAACGAGGCGAGCACGACCGGGATCTCGTCCTCGGGAATTCCGGAGCCGGTATCCTTGACGGAGAGATATTGCCCACCCGAGGCAGTCCAGCCCGCCTTGAGCCAAATCTCGCCGCCCTGCGGGGTGAACTTGATCGCGTTTGAGAGCAGATTGAGCACGACCTGACGGATCGCGCGCTCGTCGGCCCAGAGCCGCGGCATGGCCTGCTCGAACACCTCGTGAATGGTGATGCCGCGGCTCGAAGCGCGCAGCTTCATCAGGTGATGACAGTCGGCAACGATGCCGACCAGCGACACCGCTTCCTCGTTCAACTCGTAGCGCCCGGCTTCGATCCGCGACAGGTCGAGGATCTCGTTGATGAGGTTGAGCAGGTGCACGCCGGAACTATGGATGTCGCCGGAATATTCCTTGTAGACCGGCACTGCATGCGCGCCAAAAATCTCGCTCTTCATCACCTCGGAGAAGCCGAGGATGGCGTTCAGCGGCGTGCGCAGCTCGTGGCTCATCTGTGCCAGGAAGCGCGATTTGGCGACGTTGGCGGATTCGGCGCGGTGCCGCGCCTCGTCCGAGATCGCCTTGGCCTGCTCGAGCTCGCCGATCAGCGCGTCCTTCTCGGCGCGCGCTTCGAGCGTTGCGAACGTCGAGGAGTGCAGCTGGTGTGCCAGCAGTATGAAATAGCCTTCAGCCGCGAGCGCCAGCGCGGCCAGGATGTAATCGTCCAGCGAACCGCTCATCGCAAAGCTCAGCGCCATCGCGACCGCAACAGGCGCGGTGGCGGCGAGGGCCGCGATCGGCAAATTGGCGGCGAGCATGCTCGATACTGCGATCACCAGCAGCATCAGGAACATCATCAGCGTTTCCGTGACCGTGTCGAGCACGGGATGGATCAGGATCGCCATCCAGCACAGGCCATAGAGCAGGTCGAGCACGACGAAGCGTGTCCGCCAGGCGCGCGTGGCCGCGGGCGAGGCAGGCTCGGTCAGGAAGCGCCGGCAGCTGCGGATCATCGCGACGTGGATACAGAACATGCCGGCAGTCCAGGCCGCGGCCGGAATGGGCTGCATCCACAGCCCGAACAGCACGCCGGTGGCCACCACCAGCAGCATCACGACATAAGAGGCCGAGAGCCGCGTCTGCGCATATTGGCGCAGCAGCTCGGCGTCGAAGGCCGGCCGGGTTCCGCTGGTCGACGTTAACTTATCGCGCGCCTCGCGCACCCGCTGCGCCGCAGCCCTTCGGCTGCTCGCTGACGGAGCGCTGACTGGCTCGGCCGGAAGCTGCACAACCTCAGGCTTTTCAGCGGGGTTACTCATCAAGCAACACGATTCCTGCCCGCGTTGGACGCGGGCCTTCTGCATTGTCTATCTCTGGCAAGAAATCGTTAAGAGCTGACTTAAGGAGCTAAAGAATTACGTTAACGGGGTGTTAATTTTGAACTGGCGAGTGCCTTCAGTGCAGCCAAGCATGCTGCGCGACGTAGACCACCGCGCCTGCCAGATATCCCGCCAGCGCCGGCACCGCGATGCGGCGCGCGTACCAGAAGAACTCGATCTTCTCGAGGCCCATCGCAGCGACGCCTGCGGCCGAGCCGATGATCAGGATCGAGCCGCCGGTGCCGGCGCAATAGGCGATGAACTCCCAGAGGAAGCTGTCGGGCGGATAATGTGCGAGGTCGTACATGCCCATGGTCGCGGCCACCAGCGGCACGTTGTCAATGACGGCGCTGAGCAAGCCAAGCACGACCACGATGACGTCCTGGCGGCCGAGCGTGGCGTCCAGCCATTTGGCCAGCATCGACAGCAAGCCGGTATGTTCGAGACTGGCGACCGCGAGCAGAATCCCGACGAAGAACACGATCGAGCCCATGTCGATCCGCGTCAGCGCATGCGCGAGCGAGAGCGGACGGCGCACATGCTCGTCCTTGTCGCGATGCACGATCTCGCCGACCAGCCAGACGATGCCAAGCCCGAGCAGGACGCCCATGAATGGCGGCAGATGCGTGACGGTCTTGAAGGCGGGCACCGCGATCAGTACGCCGAGTCCGAGACAGAACATCAGGTTTCGCTCGAACCGGTTTACCGCGAGCAATCCGTTGTCTTTGGGCGGCGCCGAGATGGTCTTGCCCTTCAGCGAAAGGCTGATGAAGGCGAGCGGCACGAGCAGATTGACCAGCGAGGGCAGCAGCACCGCGCCCATGATCTTGAGCGGCGAGATCTGGCCGCCGATCCACAGCATGGTCGTGGTGACGTCGCCGATCACGGTCCACGCACCGCCGGCATTGGCGGCGATCACGACGAGGGAGGCGAACAACAGCCGGTCCTCGCGCCGGGCGATCAGCCGCTGGATCAGCGAGATCATGACGATGGTCGTCGTCAGATTGTCAAGGATCGAACTCAGGAAGAACGCCACGAAGCCGACCAGCCACATCAGCTTGGCCTGGCTGGTGGTGCCGATGCGGGAGGTGATGACCTCGAAGCCGTCATGGGCGTCGATCACCTCGACGATGGTCATCGCCCCGATCAGGAAGAACACGATCTGTGCGGTGGAGGCGACGGACTCGTCGAGCTGACGGCCGACCAGTACGTGATCGTCGGTCGCAGTCGCGTAGATTGTCCAGAGCAGGCCCGCGCCGAGCAGCGCAGACGCGCTCTTGTTGATCCCGATCGGATGCTCGAGCGCGATCGCCGCATAAGCGAGGACGAAGATGGCGGCGAGCGCGATCAGCAAGGCGGGGTCAGTCTGTCAGTGTCAGCGATTAAGGCGCGCGAGCAGGCTGGACGTGTCCCACCGCTTGCCGCCCATCTTCTCGACCTCGGCATAGAACTGGTCGACCAGCGCGGTGACCGGCAGATTGGCGCCGTTGCGGCGGGCTTCCGCGATGCAGATCGAGAGGTCCTTGCGCATCCATTCCACCGCAAAGCCGAAATCGTACTTGTCGTCGTTCATGGTCTTGTAGCGGTTCTCCATTTGCCAGGACTGCGCCGCGCCCTTGGAGATGGTGTCGATGACGGCCGCGACATCAAGACCCGATTTCTTGGCGAAATGAATGCCCTCGGAGAGGCCCTGCACCAGGCCTGCGATGCAGATCTGATTGACCATTTTCGTCAGTTGGCCGGAGCCGGCGGGTCCCAGCAGCTTGCACATCCGCGCATAGGCCGCGATCACCGGTTCGGCGCCGGCATAAGCGTCCGCGGTACCGCCGCACATCACCGTCAGCACGCCGTTCTCGGCCCCGGCCTGGCCGCCGGACACAGGCGCGTCGATGAACTTGAAGCCGGCCTTGGCCGCCGCGGCATCGAGCTCGCGCGCGACTTCGGCGGAGGCGGTGGTGTGGTCGACGAAGGTCGCGCCCTTCTTCATCCCGGCAAAGGCGCCATCGGGGCCGATCGTGACCGCGCGCAGATCGTTGTCGTTGCCGACGCAGCACATCACGAAATCCTGGCCCTCGGCAGCCGCCTTCGGGGTCGCCGCGGTCTTGCCGCCGAACTTGTCCGCCCACTCCTTCGCCTTGGCGGCGGTACGGTTATAGACGGTGACCTCATGGCCCCCTTTTTTCACGAGGTGTCCGGCCATGGGGAAGCCCATCACGCCGAGACCGAGGAAAGCGACTTTAGCCATGTGTAATACCTTGTCCGTAGTTTGGGTTTTACGGTTCTTGCCGGAGCGAGGGGGTGCCCGGTTCCGCTATGAGGGCGGATTAGGGGCGCACCATAAACCCTTGAGGCGAGAGGGCAACGGCTTCGTTTGGCGGCCCGTTGTGCTAGGATGGCGAACCTCAAGGACTTCAAAACAAGGGAGCGAAGCATGGGTGTGGGTTTCGGCGCCGTGAGTGTTGGCGTCCTCGATCATTTCAACATCCGGACCCGGAATCTGGCCGAGACGGTCCGCTTCTACGAGGATGTGCTGGGCCTGGAAAAAGGCGCCCGGCCGAATTTCGCTTTCCCTGGTGCCTGGATGTACAGCGAGGGCAAGCCGGTGGTGCACCTCGTCGATATTTCGCCGACCTCGGAGCCACAAAAGCCGGATTCCGGCGTTGTCCACCACGTCGCCTTTGTCAGCCGTGGCTTTGACGGCATGAAGCAGCGGCTGGCGTCCAAGGGGCTGAAATTCGAGTCCCGCCAGGTGCCCGGCGGCGACCTCTGGCAGATCTTCGTCCACGACCCCAACGGGGTGATGATCGAGCTCAATTATGAGGCGGCGAAGGAGCAGGGGGCAGCGCCCGCCGAGATGGCTGACGATATCGGCAGGCAGTAGCCTTTTGAGCGTTTCCGCTCTAATGGGGCACATCTTGAATGCAGGAGATGCGCTTTGAGCGTGACGCAGCAACAGGTTCTCGACAGCCTCGGCCGGATCAAGTCGCCGCGCGGGGTCGCGCTCACCAATGCCAATGTGCTGAGCGCGATCAGCGCCGCTGACGGCAAGGTGTTCTTCTCGATCAATGTCGATGCCGCCGAGGCGCGGGCCTGGGAATCCGTCCGGGCCGAAGCCGAGGCCGCCGTGCGCGCCATTCCCGGCGTCACCACCGTGATGGTGGCGCTCACCGCCGAGCGCAAGGCGGGCGCTACACCGCCGCCGCCACCAACGCCGAGCCGCGGCACGCCGGGCGTGCAGCCGGTCCACGCCCATAAGCCGCCGCAGGGCGGCGGGTCGCCGATGGCGCGGCAGTCGGAGATTCCGGGCGTCGCCGCCGTGATCGCGGTCGCTTCGGGCAAGGGCGGCGTCGGCAAGTCGACCACGGCGCTCAACCTGGCGCTGGGGCTGCGCGACCTCGGCCTCAAGGTCGGGCTGCTCGATGCCGACATCTACGGCCCCTCG
This sequence comes from Bradyrhizobium sp. Kon10, assembly GCF_055807395.1. NCBI lineage: Bacteria > Pseudomonadati > Pseudomonadota > Alphaproteobacteria > Hyphomicrobiales > Nitrobacteraceae > Bradyrhizobium > Bradyrhizobium sp. Kon10. The sequence goes on from NZ_JBVVOZ010000022.1 coordinate 72,117, forward strand.
GTGCCGCGGCTGACGGGGCTGCACGAGAAGCCGGAGCTGGACAGTGATCGCAAGATGATTCCGCTCAGGCGTTTCGGCCTCGCGATCATGTCGATCGGCTTCCTGGTCGAGGAAGAGACCGCGATGATCTGGCGCGGGCCGATGGTGATGTCGGCGGTGACGCAGATGCTGCGCGATGTTCGATGGGGCGAGCTCGACGTGCTCGTCGTCGACATGCCGCCGGGCACCGGCGATGCCCAGCTCACGCTGGCGCAGAACGTGCCGCTGAAGGGCGCCGTCATCATCTCGACCCCGCAGGATCTCTCTTTGATCGATGCGCGGCGCGGGCTTGCCATGTTCAGGAAGGTCAACGTGCCCGTGCTCGGCATCGTCGAGAACATGAGCTATTTCCAGTGCCCGCATTGCGGCACGAAATCGGACATCTTTGGCCATGGCGGCGCGCGCCACGAGGCCGAGAAGCTGGGAGTACCGTTCCTGGGCGAAGTCCCGCTGCACATGGCGATTCGCGCCAGCTCGGATGCCGGTAGTCCGGTCGTCGACAGCGAGCCGGACGGCCCCCATGCGGCGATCTACCGCGCCATTGCGGGGCAGGTCCGGGACCAGCTCAAGGGCGTCATCGCCGCGGCCTGAGCTGGTCTTCCCGGGACATGCGACTTTCGTACGGTCCCGTCATGCCATTGTCGCGTTCCGCAATGGCGGCTTCCGTGTTAAAGGCCACGGCAGTCAAGCCTCTTCGGTGCGACGCGGCTTTGAACGCGTCGCCGAAATGAGTGGCGGCAAAAGAGATGTTGAGGGGAAACGCCCCAGCAAGGAGAGAGCAGAAGATGAAGCGTCGTGAATTCTTGAAAGTGTCGGCAGCAGGCGCGGCGGCGACCGCCGCGGTGGCCTCGCCGGCAATCGCGCAATCCTCGCCCGAGGTGAAGTGGCGCCTGACGTCGAGCTTTCCGAAGTCGCTCGATACCATCTATGGCGGCGCCGAGCAGTTGGCGAAGTACGTCGCCGAAATGACTGACAACAAATTCCAGATTCAGGTCTTCCAGGCCGGCGAAATCGTTCCCGGCCTGCAGGCGCTGGACGCGACGCAGAAGGGCACCGTCGAGATGTGCCACACTGTGTCGTATTACTACGTCGGCAAGGACCCGACCTTTGCAATCTTCGCGTCGGTGCCGTTCGGCCTCAATGCGCGCCAGCAGAATTCCTGGCTCTACCAGGGCGGCGGCAACGAGCTCGCCAACGAGTTCTTCAAGAAGACCAACGTGGTTGGCTTCCCCTGCGGCAACACCGGCACGCAGATGGGCGGGTGGTTCCGCAAGGAGATCAAGACGGTCGCCGATCTCTCCGGCCTGAAATTCCGTATCGGCGGTATCGCCGGCCAGGTGCTCCAGAAAGTCGGCGTGGTGCCGCAGCAACTCGCGGGCGGCGACATCTATCCGTCGCTGGAAAAGGGCACCATCGACGCCGCCGAATGGGTCGGCCCCTATGACGACGAGAAGCTCGGCTTCGCCAAGGTCGCCAAGTATTACTACTATCCGGGTTTCTGGGAGGGCGGCCCGACCGTCCACGCCTTCGCCAATATCGACAAGTGGAACGAGCTGCCGAAGAACTACCAGGCGATCCTCACCAACGCGACCGTCAACACCAACACCTGGATGGCGGCGCGCTACGACATGCTGAACCCCACGGCGCTCAAGCGTCTGGTGGCCGGCGGCACCCAGCTTCGTCCCTTCACCAACGAGGTGTTGGAGGCCTGCCTCAAGGCCACCAACGAGCTTTGGGGCGAGATCTCGGCCAAGAACCCCGACTTCAAGAAGTCGATCGACGCCATGCAGGCCTACCGCTCCGACGAATATCTGTGGTGGCAGGTCGCCGAATACACCTACGACAGCTTCATGATCCGCTCGCGCACCCGCGGCTGATCGTTCGAGCAGGTCGCAACAGAACAGAGCCCGGCCTCCTTCGCGGGGCCGGGCTTTTTCTTTGCGGCGGTGCATCCGCATGGTGCCGAACAAAAAACATCGAAAACAACCCCATGCACAGTAGAAATGGGGCGAGGGCGCGTTGCGCTGTGGGGCATGCCACAGCTTGAGCCGTCGAGCAAAATCAACGAGAAGCGGCAATGGCCGTGCAGCATTGGCCGGCGCGACGATTCGCCTGATCGCGAGCTGTCCGCAATGACATCGGTGTTTGGCGCGCGTCTGCTGCCACATCGTCATTCGAGCGGAGCGAAGCAATCCAGAATCTTTCCGCGAAGCGAGTCTGAATTGCTTCGCTGCGCTCGCAATGACGGGGGGATGGAACTGGGCTCGGGCCCGTTGCTTCGTTTGCGAGCGAGTCGCGAACCCGTTTGACTCGTCGGGCAAAACAGTGGCATGAAGCTATCATCGCATATTCCGAAATTGGCGCAGCGGATGCTTGGAGCTGGCGATGAGGTACGACTTCAAGGCTGGCCAGTTCGATTAGCTTATCGTTGAGACGGACTTGCCGGCAAATCGGCGCGATGCGGCGCGATGAGCAACGGACGACCAATTCCATGAACTGACGGCTGCTTTTCAGCGGCACCATGCCAGGTCAGATTGATCAGCCGACGTTCCCCGGTCGCCATGGCTAGCGTCCCTGCCGCAGAGCCTCTACGGGATCAAGCCGCGCGGCGCGCCATGATGGATAGAGGGTCGCAAGGAACGACAGGATCAACGCCATGATCACCACCGCGGCGCTCTCTGTGAGATCGATCTCCGCGGGCAGCTTGGACAGAAAATAGAGCTTCGGCGGGAACAAGTCGGTGCTCGTCAGCCAGGACATGAATTTGCGGATCGATTCGATGTTGACGCAAACGAGGAGCCCGACGACGAAGCCGACGAGCGTCCCCGTCACGCCAATCGAAGCACCGGCGATCATGAAAGTCCGCATAATCGCTCCTTGCGATGCTCCCATGGTCCTGAGGATTGCGATATCGATGGTCTTGTCCTTCACCAGCATGATCAGGCCCGACACGATATTCAGCGCGGCCACGAGAACGATCAGGCTCAGGATCAGGAACATCACGTTGCGCTCAACTTCAAGCGCGCTGAAGAACGTGGAATTGCGCTGCCGCCAGTCGACCAGGAGGATCGGCCGGCCGGCAGCGTCGGCCACCGTCTTGCGAAACAGATCGATGCGATCGGGATTGGCCGTGAAAACCTCGATTGCCGTCACGTCATGATCGCGGTTGAAAAAGGCCTGTGCCTCCGTGATCGGCATGAAAATGATGCCTGCGTCATATTCGGACATGCCGATCTCGAACACGGCCGTGACCTGGTATTTCTTGATACGCGGCATGACGCCCATTGGCGTGACCGCGCCGTGCTGCGCAACGAGTGTGATGCTGTCGCCGAGATGAACCGAGAGTTGGTCGGCCAGTCCCTGGCCAATCGCGAGACCCTGGCCCTCGTCAAAGCCCGCGATTGTCCCGCGTTTGATGTTGCTGGCGAACGAAGGAAGCTGCTGCAGATCGAGGGCGCGAATGCCGCGCACCAGGATGCCGGAGGCGTTGGACGACGATGCCAATGCCGGGCCGTCAACGACGGGCACTGCAAAGCGAACGCCCTGCACCTGATTGATGCGGTCGGTCACGTCTTTCCAATCGGTCAATGGGGCTTCCAGCGGCTGGATCAGAATATGTCCGTTGATTCCGAGAATCTTGCCGAGGAGCTCTTTGCGGAAGCCGTTCATCACTGCCATGACGATGATCAGCGTGGCGACCCCAAGCAAGATACCCAGAAACGAAAACCCGGCGATGACCGAGATGAAGCCTTCCTTGCGGCGCGCCTTCAGATAACGTGCAGAGAGCATCCATTCAAACGGTGCAAAGGGTCGGGTTTGCGGCGGCTCCGTCACGGTCTCTTCCGTCATGCGAGAAGACCGCCATTCTGTCCTGTTGTGGCCGGATTCGCTACCGTGGCTTGTGGCTCCATAGTAGGCTTGCGGCTCAAAAGCGAATTCTCCTCGGGAAGACCGTAGGATGGGTAGAGCGAAGCGAAACCCATCATCCGGTCCGGGGTGACTGCCGTCGTTGTCGTGTCGAGTTGGGTTACCGATGATGGGTTTCGCTTCGCTCTACCCGTCCTACGTGTGCTGCGCCCACATCGTCATTGCGAGCGGAGCGAAGCAATCCAGAATCTTTCCGCGGAGGCACTCCGGATTGCTTCGCTCCGCTCGCAATGACGAGGGGATGGAGCTGGGCTCGGCCCCCTTGCTTCGTATCAGGTAGGCTACCGCGAATGGCCTTTGCTTCTCGCCCAAAAGCTATTTCCCAATCGGGATTATAGGGGACAACGAATACGCTCGTCTCACCAATGCACCGCCAAAAAGCGGCAATGGGCGCTATTGGCCCGAACACGAAGTCGCGCCGAGCCCCTTCTCTTCGGCTCATCGGGGTGCGCCGGAAGCGAACGGACGGCGGCCGGAAGGATCGCTCATGAATGTTCTCGGACAGGAGCGATCGCAAACATATTCGGCGGAATGTTCTCCAAGGCCTTCCAGTCGTTCGATTTAGATGGCTAGACTGCGATGTTCCGACCCTCGGGAGCAGTCATGCAAAGACGCGAGTTCTTCGGGCTCATCGGCGGAGCGGCCGCATGGCCGCTCGCGGCGGCAGCGCAGCAGAAGTCGATGCCGGTGATCGGGTTCCTAAGTCCCGGCCCGCCGGAAGCAGGTGGACCGCTCCTGGGCGGGTTCCGTCTGGGACTGAGCGAAGCCGGTTATACCGAAGGACAAACCGTCGCCATCGAATATCATTGGGTCGAAGCCAATGAACGGCTTGCAGCGATGGCTGGTGACCTCGTCGGCCGCAAGGTCGATCTGATAGTTGCCATCACCGATCCCGTTGCGCGAAGCACGCAAACCGCGTCTTCGACGACCCCAATCGTTTTCTTCATCGGCGGCGATCCCGTTGCAAATGGCCTCGTCGCGAGCCTGGCGCGCCCGGGCGCAAATCTCACCGGCGTCACCGTATTCGGAGACGAGCTCAATCCCAAACGGTTGGAGCTGGCGTGTGAGCTGCTTCCCGACGCCAAAGTCATTGCGCTGCTCATCAACCCCAACAACCCATCACGTGCGGTTTCCGCCAAATCCGCCGACATGCAGCAAGCGGCGCGCTCAAAAGGAGTACAGCTTCGTATCGTGAATGCCACTTCCGAGAGCGAGATCGACGCCGCCTTTGCCAGCCTGGCCGAATTGCAGGCACGCGCACTCATCATCGACACCGACCTTTTCCTTTTTGGCCAGCGCGCGCAGATCGGAGCCTTGGCCGCACGGCACTCCGTTCCGGCGATCTACTACCGGCGTGAATTCGTCGCGGCGGGGGGCCTGATCAGCTATGGGCCGAGCTTTGCTGCGGCGTATCGTCAGGCTGGCATTTACGCCGGAAAGGTCCTCGGCGGCACCAAGCCCGCCGATCTGCCGGTGCTTCAGCCGGCGAATTTCGAACTGATCATCAATACCAAAGCCGCCAAGGCGCTCGGCCTCGCGGTGCCACAGGCTTTGCTCGCCCGTGCCGATGAGGTGATTGAATAACGTATTTGCGCGCTGGGGCATGAGTCCGCTTGTTGGCTTGCGCGGCGACTTCACCCACAGTGCGCGTGGGCACCTGTGTCGAGAACATTGACTTGGATCAAGACTGCCTCCGGTCAAAGACACGAGCCTTATGCCTTCGAGGAACTGTCCAATGCGCACCTTGGTTCTAACGATCTTGACGTTAGGTATCGTTGTCGCAGCGGGGCACGCTGAGGCTCAGACCTATGATCCGGCTTTTCCCGTTTGCCTGCACGTCGTCCGTCGGGGAGGCGGTTCTTATTATCGATGCGCCTACCATACAATCGATCAATGCAGGGCAACAGCTAACGATCAGACCTGCGACCTCAACCCATATTATGCTGGTACCAAGGGCGCGGTGAAACGGATTAATCCGCGATATCGTCGCCAAGTCGGATCAAGCTTTCCCGTGCCTGCTGCTGCCGGATACCACGCGCGAGCTGAGCTGCCTATCCACGGCCGGGCTGGATCATGCAATCACGGCATCGAATCCTACTACGGGGCTTGCCTGGGTTACGCGCCCGGCGAAAAAGAACTGTTTGTCCAGAGTGTGAGATCTAACCTGTAGCGGTAGCACTTCATTGAGCTTCGAACTCGCAGAGAGCAGGCCCGAGTCAGCTTGCGCCGACGCCCCTGATCCTTCGAAAAAACCGCAAGCCCACCGAGGCCGGCCGCCCACCGAGGCCGGGCTTTTTGTTTGCCGCAGTGCGATCACGGTGGCATTCGGCCGGGCCTTGCGCCATGCTGTTCCCCAAGCCTCGGCAAGAAGGCCCACAATCACAATCCATCAGGGTAGGAAATCATGAAGAGAAGAGACTTCATCAAGGTCACCGGACTTGGTGCGGCCGGCGCCGCGACGCTTGCCGCTCCGGCGATTGCGCAGTCGATGCCGGAGATCAAATGGCGCATGCCGACGAGTTGGCCGAAATCGCTCGACACGCTTTATGGCGGTGCCGAGATGATGGCCAAGATGGTGGCGGAAGCGACCGACAACAAATTTCAAATCCAGACGTTCGCGGGCGGCGAAATCGTGCCTGGGCTCCAGGTGCTCGACGCCGTGCAGAACGGCACCTGTGAAATCGGTCACACGGCGTCTTACTACTATTTCGGCAAGGACCCGACCTTCACCTTCGGTTCGTCCGTGCCGTTCGGGCCGAACATGCGCATCAACCAGGCCTGGTACATGCTGGGCGGCGGCCGGGAGATCCTCAACGAGTTCTACAAGAAGTACAACGTCGTCTCGCTGCTCGCCGGCAACACCGGCTGCCAGATGGGCGGCTGGTTCCGCAAGGAAGTGAAGACGCCCCAGGACTTCAACGGGCTCAAATTCCGCATCGGCGGATTTGCCGGTCGGGTGTTGCAGAAGCTCGGCGCAGTGCCGCAGCAGATCGCCGGAGGCGACATCTATCCCGCGCTGGAGAAGGGCACCATCGACGCCGCCGAATGGGTTGGCCCGTATGACGACGAGAAGCTCGGCTTCGTCAAGGTCGCGCCGCACTATTACTTCCCGGGTTGGTGGGAAGGCGGACCGATCCTGCTCGCCTTCGTCAACCAGGACAAGTGGAATGCGCTGCCGAAATACTACCAGAGCATTCTCGAGCAGGCAGGGCACGCTTCCAACAACTGGATGATGGCGAAGTACGACCAGTCCAATCCGCCGGCGTTGCGGCGCTTGCTCGCGGCGGGCGCCAAGCTGCATCCGTTCTCGCCCGAGGTCATGCAGGCCTGCTTCAAGGCGGCAAAGGAACTGCACGCCGAAGTTTCGGCCACGAATGCGGACTTCAAGAAGGTGTACGATTCGCTGACCGCCTTCTCGAACAACGGCTATCAGTGGTTCCAGGTGGCCGAAGTCGGCTACGACAATTTCATGGCGCGCAACTCGCAAAGCTGACGCTTGCGCGTTCCGAGTTGACGAACAGCGCCCCGGGGCTACGGCCTCGGGGCTCTGCCAAGAGGTTGCCGCGGAGCCGCTTGCAGGCGACTTGTCGGATGCCGATCAAACTTGGGGACGAGCCCTCAGCCGTCATTCACCAAACAGCCATCGACGCAAAGGCTGCGGCAGCAGATAGATACCACGCGTATCGATCAGGCGAAACCGATCGGCAGATGATCCGGTGTGCGCGTATCGCCACACAAAGATCGCCGAAAGCAAAAGCCAGAAGCCCCAAACTCCATATTGGACCGGACGGTTCCAAAGGTCCGAAGCGGCGCTCACCCCAATCAGAGCGAGAAAGCCCAAGAAGATGATCCATGTTGTCGGGCGGCGGCTCATCGATTAACTCACTGCTCGGATCGTCCTATATACGCAAGACGTGGAGTTCTGGGATTCAAACGTCGGTGATGGGTCCGACATTGTCCTGCTGCTCTCATGGATGCCCATTGGGCCCCGAGCCGAAGTACGCGGTGGCGATGTTCCGGGATGCCGGTTCAGTTGTCATTATTTATTTCCACGGCAATATCTCGCCAAACCCTGCGTTTGAACCGAAGAGGCCGCGATCTTTTCCCAGGTGGACGAGCTCGCCGTAATACCTGGTGTCCAGTTGGTCGGCCAGAGCGAAGTCCAGCAGCAATTCGGCGGCTGCTTCCGGCGACTTGGCGCGGCTCATGTCGGAGAAGTACGGCCGAGAGGCGCCTGTGTCGATCAGACCGGGCGAGATCGCGCAAAGCATGATTCCTCGGGCGAGATCGGCCGTGCGCCGTTGCTGCGCCAGGGCGCGGACTGCCGCGACCTGACCGATCTTCGATGGAATGTTGATCCAGCCGGGCCAGGCTTCGCCTCCGGCTCGGCCTTCGCGAACGGCGTCGCGCCAGGCGAGGACGGCGGCATCGACATCATCCAATGTGGCGCGGTTCTCGAATCGTGGATGAAGCGCCGGCGCAAGCGCCCGAAGTGAGCCGGCACGACTGGCGATAACGAGGAGCCGGCCACGATCGAGCAGCAATGGCGCGAAATTCCGCAGGATATTCGTCGTGCCGAGATTGTTGGCTGCGACATAGGCGTCGATGACGTTGGCAGGGTCGTCGGCCGGCGTCACGCGCCGATAGTGGTTCGACAGGACGAGATCGATACCGCCATGGGCTTGATGAATCGCGCGTGCGAGGCGCTCCACGCTCGGCCGATCCGCTACGTCGAGAACTTCGCCTCTGATTTCCGCGCGGCCGCCGCGTGCAAGCTCGGCGGACTCCTGGACACGGGCGGGGTCGCGGCCCGTCAGATAAACGACGTCGCCAGCGCCCAGGCGCGCACCGAGACCTTTCGCAAGAAAGAATCCCAAATTCCGGGTGGCGCCGGTAATTAGTGCAACTTTTGTCATGTCTCTGATCCTATGCTGCCTTGACGGCTGAACGCAGTCGATGCTCCGGAGGACGGTTCACAGCTGTCATCCGTGCGGCTAGGTGCGCGTTCGCTTTTTGCGGCGCATGCGGCGATGAGGCGAGACTGCGGGACGCTCGCCTCTGGCCACCCATTCGTCATAGAACTCGATCTTGGCCTCGATCAGCGCCAGTGCGTCGCGCCAGCGCGCGATCGTTTCTTGAACGCGGGTGCGATGACCGCGAAGAAGCTCGCGACGCTGGTTCAATGTGGCTGAGCCCTGCTTGACGAGGTCGGTGTAAGCGCGCATTTGCGCGATCGACATGCCGGTGCAGCGCAACCGCTCCATCAGGTCGAGCCACCCGATGTGCTGCGCGGTGTAGACGCGGCGCCTGGCATGATCGCGGGTGACACCCGGCATCAAGCCTTGCGCTTCGTACCACCGGATGGTGTGGACGCTGCGGCCGGTGCGGCCTGCGATATCGCCGATATGCAAATCATTTGACATGTGGCGCCTCGGAGATCGGGCGGTGCTCAGGGATTGCACCGCGGTTTTGAGCAGAGCTGTTCGAGTCCATTCTTTCAGTCCAACTTGGCGAGTTCGCCGCGCAGAAGCCAGGCCTCGCACCGGCCGTCCGTGACCTCTGTCTACGATCTAGAGTGCACTCTATGGCAACAGCAAAAATTCGTGCTTCAAATCCGCGCGCGCGTGCCGGCGACCTCGATCTCGCCATCACGGGATAGGTCAGCCCAGGGTCATTGCGGCACCTGAAATCACCCCGTCGGGCAAAGGTTCATCGCCAGTTTCGGCAGCAGCCTTCTGGGCACGGAGCCAGACGGTGCCAGGCCGATATCATAGGCTCCCATGCGACGGTAAAAGGGAGCCGCATCGGGATCCGCCTCGATGGTCAGCCGCTTTGCGCCAACTTGTCTTGCGCCGTCGATGGCCCAGGCGAGCAGAGCCTGACCGGTGCCGCTGCGGAGCGCGTTGGGCTCGACGAATAGTTTCAGCAGATCGGCTTCATCATGGCTGACGCTTAGCTGTGCCACGCCCATTGTCTTGCCGTTATGTTCGGCAACCGCGATGCGTGTCGCCTCCAGATCGCGCGTCTCAAAAGACAGCTCGCCGCGACAGGCTTCCATGAACGCCTCGTCGTAGCCCCAGACGGCTTTTGACCTGAAACACAGATCGGAAAGTCCGGCTAGCTCATCGATCGTCGCGGGACGGATTGTCAGAGGCACGCTAAACCTCCTTCGGCTTGGGAGCACCGTAGCCGAGTTTGAAAACGCCTTGGTGGTCGCGAGCTGTGATTGTAGCTCACAAGCTGTCTTGCTAGAATCTCACCATCCCAGGCTGAGTGACCGCCCCGGGTCGGCAGCGGAATGTTTGAACTGGCGGGTTGCGAGCACCGGCGCGGCTTACGCCAACCTGACAAACGCGCGCGCCAGGCCGCCGCGTGTTTTTTCGCTGGCCGAGGCGCCTCGAATGGTGGAAGAGAGCGAAGCTGCGGCGGCAGCGGCGCGGTGACACCAGAACGTCCGGCGGGAATGCGATGCGTCTTTTGATCGTCGAGGACAATGCCGAGTTGTCGCGGCTGGTCGCGGCCGGACTGGCGGCGGCGGGCTATGAGAGCGACATCGTCGGCAGCGTGGGCGACGCGCGCGAGGCGGTGCACAATGTCAGCTATGCCGCCATGATCCTCGACCTGGGGCTGCCGGACGGCGACGGCCTGTCGGTGCTGCGCGAGCTGCGCCGCCAGATGGAACCGCTGCCGGTGATGGTGCTGACCGCGCGCGGGGGCCTGCAGGACCGCGTCAGCGGGCTGCGCAGCGGCGCCGACGACTATCTCGCAAAACCGTTCGCGATGGAGGAACTGGTGGCGCGGCTGGAGGCGATCCTGCGCCGTCCGGGCCAGTTGCTCGGCCGTTCGCTGCGCCTCGCAAATCTCGTCTACGACACCGAGAGCCGCCAGATCTTCGTCGACGACCAGCCACGGATCATCTCGTCGCGCGAGACCTCGGTGCTGGAGATCCTGCTGCGGCGGCAGGGGCGGGTGGTGCCGAAGAAGAACGTCGAGGACCACATCTTCGGGCTCGACGGCGAGGTCGCCTCCAACGCGGTCGAGGTCTACGTCTCGCGGCTCCGCAAGCAGCTCACCGAGCACGGGGCCAAGGTCGTGATTCACACCATCCGCGGCGTGGGCTACATGATGTCCGAGGAGAAATAGCGTGAGCGCCGCCGGCTTCTTTGCCAGGTCGCCGACGTTCAAATCGCTGATCTCGCGCATCGTGTTCATGCACATCGTCGCGGTCGCGGTGGTCGCGATCTTTCTGCCGCTGGTGCTGTTCTGGTTGCTGAATTCGGAGGTCGACCAGCTGCATCGCGAGGCCATGCGGGCCCAGGCCGAAGCGCTCGCGGAGCGCATCGTCCGGCAACCGGACGGCACGCTGGCGTTCCATCTGCCGGACAGCCTGCGCGGGCTCTATTCGGATGCCTACGGCCGCTACCAGTACGACATTCGCGATGGCGAGGGTAGGTTGCTGTTTTCCTCGCACAGGCGTGACGCCGCAGCGTCGGCGCCGCGACTATCGGACACCATTTCCGGAGGCGCCGTCACCCGGACCGTCGATGGCCAGACCGTGCGTGTCGCGGTCGCCGAGGATCTGGCGCATCGCGACGTCATCATCGACGACATCATCTCGAATTTTTTCCGGCGGGTGGGATGGATCACCATTCCGATCCTCTTGATCCTGCTCGCCGCCGACATCGTCATCTTCCGCCGCGCGATCGCGCCGTTGTGGAAGGCTTCGGAGGAGGCCAGCAATATCGGCCCGGCGCGTACCGACATCCGCCTGCCGACCGAGCAGATCCCGCGCGAGATCATGCCGCTGGTCACCGCCGTCAACCAGGCGTTGGATCGTCTCGAGGACGGTTTTCGCGTGCAACGCCAGTTTACCGCCGACGCCGCCCATCAATTGCGCACGCCGCTCGCGATCCTGCGCACGCGGATCGAGACGCTTGGCGACGGCGCCGCGCGGCAGGCGCTGCATGCCGACGTCGAAGGCATGAGCCGCATCGTCGCCCAGCTCCTCGAGATCGCCGAGCTCGACACGCTCGTGCTCGATCCCGGCGAGACCGCGGATCTGCGCGACGTCTGCGCCGAAGTCGTCGGCGCAATCGCGCCGTTCGCGATCGCCCAGCGCAAGGACATCGCGCTGAGGGGGAGCGACACGCCGGTGATGATCCTCGGCAATTGCGAGATGTTGCAGCGCGCGATCTACAACCTCGCCGAAAACGCCGTCAAGTTTACTGCGCAGAACACGTCGGTCGATGTCGTCGTGAGTGACGACGGTGTGGTGCGGGTGCGCGATTGCGGTCCCGGCGTCGCGGAGGGCGAGCGCGAGCTGATCTTCCAGCGCTTCTGGCGCCGCGACCGCCAGCGCAGCGACGGCGCGGGCCTGGGGCTCTCGATCGTGCGCGCCGTCGCCGACGACCACGCTGCGACGGTTGCGGTGGAAAACCTCCCCACCGGCGGCGCGGAGTTCACGCTGCGGTTCAGGCTGGCCGACAAGGTCTTCTCAGCACCCGCCTAGAGCGGATCGTCTCATTCGACATGCACGCGTGCGCACGCACCAGTTCCGTAGTCTGAAGTCGCCGCTCCGTTCGATCCTGCCAAGCATTTTGAGAGAAGTGCGATGAGCGCCCGCGCTCGCCTCTTCCGGCCGTCACGACGCCGTGCTATTTTAAATTGTTCGTTGATTTTGTGCAACTGCAATGAAAACGACAGGGAATACAAATCATGCATCGTCTATGTTTCATCAGCGCGGCCGCAGGCGTTGCTGTCGCGGCTGCTGCCACGCCCGCCATGGCAACGCAGTGCACAAGCTTGCAAACGCTCGCTCTGGAGCAGACGACCATCACGTCGGCGACTGATGTCATCTCCGGCGTGTTCGCCATTCCAGGCACCAACCCGGCGCAGTACATCACGGGCTTACCAACGTTTTGTCGCGTGACGGCGACGATCGCGCCCACGGCCGACTCGTCGATCAAGATCGAGGTCTGGCTGCCGGAAAGCACATGGGGCGGACGATTTCTCGGCCTCGGAAGTGGCGGGTTCGGCGGCTTCATCGACTACGGCTCTCTCGCCTTTCGCCTCAGAGCCGGATATGCGGTCGCCAACACCGGTCTCGGCACCGGCGTCTCGGGGTGCACCAATTACTTCTGCGGTTCCAACGGCAATCAGGGCAACACGCTCGCAATTGCGTTAGGGGAGCCGGCCCATCCGACCGCCGGTCTCTATGGGCACCCGGAACGGATCACGGATTTCGGCCATCGGGCGATTCACCTGATGACAGTGCAGGGCAAGGCGATCACCGCGGCGTTCTATCAGCGGAACGCGGACAAGAGCTATTTCTTCGGTTGCTCGACCGGCGGCCAGAACGCGTTGATGGAGGCGCAGCGCTATCCTGATGACTACGACGGCATCGTGGCCGGCGCAGCGCCCTTCAACCGCTCACGGTCGTATGGATCAACGCCTTATGGGTGGCAGATCGCGCACGCAACTCCTGGAAGGCTCATGCAGAGCGGCCAGATGTCATTGATCAACAAGGCGGTGCTGGCGCACTGCGCCGGCCGGGATGGCGGGGTCAACACCGACCAATTCTTGTCGGATCCGCGCGACTGCCATTTCGAACCAAAGGTTCTGCAATGTACGGGCGGTAACCTTCCGCCGGCGTGCCTTACCGCCGAGCAGGTCACGCGGATGCAGAGTTACTACGCCGGCGCTATCGATCCCGTGAACGGCGATGTGGTCTTTCCCGCCTATTCGCGCGGCACCGAGATTGAAGACGTCAACGCTCTCGGCATCATGGCAAAGCAGCAGCTTCCGGAGCCGCTCTCTGACGGCCCCTTATATTGGGTGTTCGGTCCAGGCTTCGGCCAGCCGGGCAGTGTCATCAACTACACGAATTTCGACATTCACCGCGATCTCAAGGCCGTGGACGACCAACTCGCCGAGCCGCTGAATGCCAACAGCACCGATCTCAGCGCGTTCCGCGCGCATGGTGGCAAGCTGATCATGTATCATGGTTGGGCCGATCAGGGTGTTCCGTCGCAAGTCAGCATCAACTATTTCAATGCGCTCGTGGAGCACGACAGGCGCGATTTCGAGCCCTCTCGGCCTCATGTCGAGGAGGTGCTGCTCGATCACAGGGGCGGCAGGCGATCGGCGCTGGAGAGGACCCAGAGCTATGCCCGGCTTTACATGGTTCCCGGCATGCATCACTGCACCGGCGGACCCGGTCCCAACTCCTTTGCTCTGCTGCCCTCGCTCGTGAACTGGGTCGAGAACGGCACGGCGCCGGATGCGGTCACCGCGACCAAATATGTCAACGACACTCCGCCCAATGTGCAGATGACGCGGCCGCTTTGCGTGTTTCCGAAAATCGCGAGATACAATGGAAGCGGCAGCACGAACGACGCGGCGAGCTTCACTTGCATTTCCGACGAGCATGACTTCAACCAGAAGCCGGCTCCGCAGTACGGGCCCTGATCACTGGCTCCCTGTTCGGAGAGGAGACGATCCGAGCGCAGCGCGCGTTTGATTCAGCTTCTCCCCACATCTGCCGTCGAAGGCTTCGGCGGACGTGCGGGGGAGGGAAGGTGCGCTGCTAGTTCAGCTTGCCGGTGGACAGGTCCATGATCATGCGTGTGGTCAGATAAAGCCGCGGCACGATGCTGTCGAGCTTTACATATTCGGCATCGTTGGAGTGCGCGCCGAAGCCCGACAGGCCCATGCCTTCCACCACCGCGCCCCTGGTCTTGAGCGCGGCAAAGGCCGCGTCGGTGCCGCCGCCGGTCGCTTTCTCCTCGACCTTGAGCGGGAGTCCGATCTCTTCGTAGATCGTCTTGCCGTAGGCCGCGATGCGGCGCGAGGCGTCGTTGGCCTCGAGCGGAGGACGGCGCACCTCGAATTTCAGCGCAACCCTGGACTCGGGCAGCAGGCGATTCTTGATCTTGTCCTGCAGTGCCTTCTCCAGCTCGTCGAAATCCGACACCTTGAGCGCGCGCGCATCGGCTTGGGCCGTGGCCTCGGCCGGGATCACGTTGCGGTTGGTGCCGGCCTTGGAGACGGTCCAGTTCAGCTTCAGGCCCTGCTCGGGCTTTGACAGGTCCTTCATCTGGAGCACCTGGTGCGAGAGCTCGTAGAGCGCATTGACGCCGCCCTCGGGCCGCGCGCCCGCGTGCGAGGATTTGCCGGTCACGGTGAGATAGGCCGAGCCGATGCCGCTGGTGGCGAGCCGCAGCGTGCCGTCGGTGCCGCCGCCTTCAAACGAGAACACCACATCCTGATCCGACGCAAATTTGGTGATGGTGCTGCGCCAGCCCGGCGAGGAAATCTCCTCATCGCCATTGGTGAGCACAGTGAGGGTGCCGTAGTCCTTGAAATTCAGCTTCTGAAGCAACGCTACCGAATGGAGAATGAGCGCGACGCCCTGCTTGTCGTCGGCAATGCCGAGCCGTAGGCCTTGTCGCCGTCGATCCGGAACGGCTGGTCCTTCAGCATGCCCTTGAGGTAGACCGTGTCCATGTGGGCGATCAGCATGATCTTCTTGCTGCCGGTACCGTTGAAGACGGCGTGCACGGCCGGGCCGATCTTCTCCGGCGTGTCGTCGAGGCGATAGATGTCGCTGGGCTGCAGGATCTCAACCGTACCGCCGAGCTGCCTGAGCTGGCCGGCCACGCGCTCGGCGATCTGGTTCAGGCCTTCGACGTCCTTGCTGCCGGATTCGATGCTGACGAGATCGCGCAGGGTGTCGAGCAGCGGCTGCTGCTCCTTTTGGGCCAGCGCGTGAACATCGGCCACGACATTCGCAATGGGCTCGGCGCGCGCCGCGTTTGCGGCACATGCCAGCGAGAGGCACGCGATCAACGGAGCAACAAGCGATGGAGCGGAATGCGATCGAGACATGTGCGGCGAACCATAGGTTGAAGGATGGCCCGGTATGCCCGCCTTTCCGGCGCTTGTCACGTGGGACGGCTTCGCGATCGTGCGCGGCGCCACGGCATTGGCGCTGCGCCTTCTCCCTGGATCCGCCTTCGCCCTGGCTTCGGCAGACATGGGGGGAGAAGGAAAGCGCGCCTTATTGCTTCGGCTGGCCGAAATCCAGCGGCGGCAGATCGATCTGCGGGATCTCGATCTTGATGGTGTTGGGATCGATGGTGGACTGCACGCCCTTGTAGTGCATGACCATCGACGGGAACGTGATCACGAGCACCACCATGATGACCTGGATCACGACGAACGGCACCGCGCCCCAATAGATCTGGCCGGTCGTCACCGGCTCCATGCGCTTGCCGGTGACGCGGTCGGTGTAGCGCTCCTTGGGTGCGACCGATCGCAGATAAAACAATGCGAAGCCGAATGGCGGGTGCATGAACGAGGTCTGCATGTTCACGCCGAGGATCACGCCGAACCAGATCAGGTCGATGCCGAGATGTTCGGCGGCAGGTCCGAGCAGCGGGATGACGATGAAGGCGAGCTCGAAGAAGTCGAGGAAGAAGGCCAGCACGAAGACGAACGCGTTGACGAAGAGCAGGAAGCCGACCTGGCCGCCGGGCAGCGAGGTCAGGAGGTGCTCGACCCAGACATGGCCGCTGACGCCGTAGAAAGTCAGCGAGAACACGCGCGCACCGACCAGAATGAAAACGACGAAAGCGGAAAGCTTGGCCGTTGATTCTGTGGCCTGGCGAACGAGGTCCCAGGTCAACCGCCGCTTCGCCGCGCCGAGAATCAGGGCGCCGGCGGCACCCATCGCGCCGCCTTCGGTCGGAGTGGCGATGCCGATGAAGATGGTGCCGAGCACCAGGAAGATCAGGAACAGCGGCGGCACCATTACGAAGGTGGTCTGCTGTGCCATCTTCGAGAGGAAGCGGAAGCCCGTGAGCTTCTCGACGATCCAGTTCACGACGGCGACGGCGAACGCAAACACGATGCCGAAGAACATGCTCAGCACGACGAAATCGGCGCCATGCGTCTCGGAATTCCGCATCATGAACCAGCCGAACACGCAGCTTGCCAGGAACAGCACGCCGAGCGAAGGCAGACCACGGCTGCCGCTTTCCTCGCGGAAGCCGATTGCTTCCTTCGGGAGGCCCGGCACGGCCTTCGGGAAGATCAGGCTGACCAGAAAGGCGTAGCCGGCGTAAAGGCCCGCGAGCACGAGGCCCGGAATGAAGGCGCCCTCGTACATGTCGCCGACCGACTTGCCGAGCTGGTCGGCCATCACGATCAGGACGAGAGAAGGCGGAATGATCTGCGCCAGCGTGCCGGACGCTGCAATGATACCTGTCGCGACACGGCGATCGTATCCGTAGCGCAGCATGATCGGCAGCGAGATCAGGCCCATCGAGATCACCGATGCGGCGACGACGCCCGTGGTCGCCGCGAGCAGGGCCCCGACGAAGACGACGGCATAGGCGAGGCCGCCGCGGATCGTGCCGAACAATTGGCCGATCGTATCGAGCAGATCTTCGGCCATGCCGGAGCGCTCGAGCACCAATCCCATGAACGTGAAGAACGGAATAGCGAGCAAGGTGTCGTTGTTCATCACGCCGTAGACGCGCTCAGGCAGAGCCTGCAGGAAGTCCGGGTGGAATTGACCGAGCTGGATGCCGATCACGGCGAAGAACAGGCCTACGGCGCCGAGCGAAAACGCCGCCGGGTAGCCGAGCAGCAGCACGACCACCAGCGACGCGAACATGATCGGCGCCATATTGGCGATAATAAACGCGGTCATTGAATCCCCCTGAGGCCGCTCGCCGACTACTTCTGTTCGATCGCTTCGACGAGATGCTCGACTTCGGCCTCCAGCGCCGAAATCTGCGACTCGTGAGGATCCGGAATCATGCCGCGCATGATGGCGATCCGTTTGATCAACTCGGAGATTCCCTGCACGAGCAGCATCGCGAAGCCGATCATGATGAGTGACTTGGCGGGCCATTGCGGCAAGCCGCCGGCATTGCCGGATTGCTCGTTGATCTGGAACGAACGCAGGAAGAAGGGCACGCCGGTGACAAGCATGACGACCGTCAGCGGGATCAGGAAGAAAAGGTGGCCGATCACATCGATGATGTTGCGAGCCGGCTTCGGCAGCATGGCGTTAACGATGTCGATCCGGATGTGCTCGTTATCGAGCAGCGTCCAGGACGAGCACAGCAGGAACACGATGCTGAACAGCACCCATTGTAGCTCGAGCCAGGAATTGGACGAGGTGTCGAAGGCCTTGCGCACGATCGCATTCGCCGCCGAGATGATCACGGCGACCAGAATCAGCCAGGCCAGCCGTTTGCCGGTCCAGCGTGTAAACGCGTCAATCCCGCCGCTCAATTTCAGGAGCGCTGTCAATGATAGGTCCTCCCCGCTTGTGCCCCAGCCATCTTGACTGCACCGACTCGGGCGCGTTCGGCTTATCTCGCCGCGCAGGCATGAGGCCGCCGCACAAAATCAGCGGGCGTGCCGTCCGTCAATCGGAAGTTTGTTGATACTTATGGGAAATCGCCCCGGGCAGGGCAGGTAACGCTAGCCGCCGGTGACGCTCATATGCCTGGAGACGCTGGGACGGTCGTGGCGGCGGTCGATGATGAAATCGTGGCCCTTGGGCTTGAGCCCGATGGCGCGGTCGATCGCAGCGGCCAGCAGCGTGTCGTCGGTCGACGCGCGCAGAGGTTTGCGCAAATCGGAGGCATCCTCGTGGCCGAGACAGGTGTGCAGCGTGCCCGTGCAGGTGACCCGCACCCGGTTGCAGGATTCACAGAAATTATGGGTCATCGGCGTGATGAGGCCGAGCTTGCCGCCGGTCTCGGCGACGCTGACGTAGCGCGCCGGGCCGCCGGTGGTCTCGGCAAGATCCGTCAGCGTGAATTGCTGGGCGAGCCGCGCGCGCACCAGCGACAGCGGCAGATATTGGTCGATCCGCCCGGAGCCGATCTCGCCCATCGGCATCACCTCGATCAGCGTCAGCCCCATGCTCTTGCCATGGGCCCAGCGCATCAGGTCGGGGAGCTCGTCCTCGTTGAGGTTCTTCAGCGCCACCGCGTTGATCTTCACGGCGAGCCCCGCGGCACGCGCGGCCTCGATGCCTTCCAGCACCTTGTCGATCTCGCCCCAGCGGGTGATCTCGCGGAATTTTCGGGGATCGAGCGTGTCGAGTGAGACGTTGATGCGGCGGACGCCGCGATCGGCCAGTTCCTGCGCATGCTTTGCGAGCTGCGTGCCGTTGGTGGTGAGCGTCAACTCACCGAGGGCGCCGCTCGTCAAATGCCGCGACAGCGAGCGCACCAGCGACATCACGTTGCGGCGGACAAGAGGCTCGCCGCCGGTGAGCCGCAGCTTCTTGACGCCTTTGGCGATGAAGGCCGAGCACAGACGGTCGAGTTCCTCGAGCGTCAAGAGGTCGGCCTTGGGCAGGAACGTCATGTCTTCCGACATGCAGTAGAAGCAGCGCAGGTCGCAGCGGTCGGTGACGGAGACGCGCAGATAGCTAATGGTCCGCCCGAACGGATCGGTCATGGCGCTCGACAGCGCGGCTCGGGAACTGGCAGAGGATCCGTTCATTCGAAATGCCTTGTCACTGACGGCGACGGCGCACCTTTGCTTCAGCGGTGCCGTCAGAGCAATCTAAGCATCAGAAACGGTAAGGACAATCGCGCCGTCGACGGATGTCAGCGCTTGCCCGCGGTCGGTTCAGGGAACGGCGAACCCGCAGCGGGTGCTGCGGCGTCGGCCGGTGCTGCGGCAGGTGCTGCCGCGGCCGGCTTCGGCTTCTTCGGCTTCGGCCGGTGCGGCTTCTTCACGGGCTTGAGGGGCACTGCCGGCTGGAGCTCCGCAAACACGGGGTTCGGGTCGGTGGTGACGGAGGCGGGCGTGGTGAAATCGCCGGGATTCTTGATCAGGTTCACCGGCACGCTGACCGGCTGGTATTTATTGAGGGCGTAGTTGACCGTGAAGGGACTGTCGGGGGCGGGAACCGAGACCGAGCAGGGGGTCTTGCAGCCCGGGCCGAGCGAGGTGTTCGCGTCGGCGCCCGGAGGATTGGATTCAAGCCGGACCTGCACGGTCGGTGGGGCTGATTGGAACATGTTCCAGGAGAGTGAGGAGCAGCCACCCAGACTTGTTGCCGCCAGGGCGCTCGCTCCGGCTAACGCGATAGCTATGACACGACGCATGACCATCCACTTCTACTGCGACGAACCGCCACATTCCCCAAGGCGACCTTAGGAGCGTCGTTTTCCTCAGGCAACCGGCGGGCCGCGCATAGTTAATAGATGGTTAACGCGGGGTCCGCACGAATTATGCAGGAGATTCAGTAGCTTGACGAGCCTTAAACCGTCATCAGGCTGCTTGCGGCGGCCGGCAGGTCGCGCATGTGATGGATCAGCCGGTCCGGTTTGAGCTCGGCGATCGGCACGTCCGTATAGCCAAAGCTGACCCCGATCACGGGTACCCCGGCGCGCCGGGCAACCCCGATGTCGGGTCCGGCATCCCCGACCATGATGCTGGCCTTAACCTCGCCGCCGGCCCGGGCCACGGTCTCGCGGAAAATGGTCGGATCGGGCTTCTGGACCCCAAAGGTATCCGCACCGCAGATCGCCGCGAACCGGCGGCTCAGGTCGAGCTGGTCCAAGAGCCGCTTCGACAGCCATTCCAGCTTGTTGGTGCAGACCGCCAGCCGATGGCCCTGCGCCGCAAAAACCTCGAGCGCCGCCTCGAGCCCCTCGAACGGCCGGGATTCCACGGCGATATGGTCGGCATAATAGCCGATGAAATCCGCCGTCATCCGGTTCATCTCCGCAATGCTGACCATGCGTCCCTCGGCCTCCAGCCCCCGCTCGATCAGCTTGCGGGCGCCGGCACCGATCATGTTGCGGGCAGAGGCCATCGGCACCGGCGGCAGGCCTTCGCGGTCGAGCACATAATTCAGCGCGGTGATGAGGTCGGGCGCCGTATCCACGAGCGTGCCGTCGAGATCGAAGACGAGGGTGTAGGGGGAGGTCATTCCTCAAGCGCTATCGGTCCGGCCCGGGCCGCGCAAGGGGCGAGCGTATAAGATCACCTTATAGGCCTGCTCCCAGACCCTGTTCTCGAAGAGAAAACGAGGCTACACAGGCCGCCGCAAGTGCCGGTATTGGCGGCACATCCTTAAACTGAGGCGGGCGCAATTTGGATATGGACCAGTTGAAGCGGCAGGCTGCGGCGCGCGCCCTTGAGGACGTCCGTGACGGCATGCAGCTCGGGCTTGGCACCGGCTCGACCGCAAAGCACTTCGTCGAGCTGCTCGGAGAGCGGGTGCGGACCGGTCTCAAGGTGATCGGCGTTCCGACGTCGGAGGCGACGCGCCTTGATGCGATGCGTTGCGGCGTGCCGCTGACCACGCTCGACGAGATCGACCATCTCGACATCACAATCGACGGCGCCGACGAGATCGATCCCGAGCTCAATTTGATCAAGGGCGGCGGCGGCGCGCTGCTGCGCGAGAAGATCGTGGCCGCGGCCTCGGATCGCATGATCGTGATTGCCGACGAGAGCAAATGGGTGCCGACGCTCGGCCGGTTTCCGCTGCCGATCGAGGTCATTCCGTTCGGGTTAGAGGCGACACGCCGGGCGATCGAGAAGGCATTTGCGCAATGCGGCGTTTCCGGGCAAATGGCGGTCCGCAAGGCCAAGGATGGAGCGAAGGGTGCGGACGAGGACGGCCACGTTTTCGTCACCGATGGCGGCCACTGGATCGTCGATGCCCAGCTCGGACGGATTGCGGATCCGGCTCATCTCGCCACGGCGCTGAGCGCGATCCCGGGCGTGGTCGAGCATGGGTTGTTCATCGGCTTGGCCAGCTCGGCCGTTTTGGCGGGTGGCGAGGGAATTCGCGTGATTGAACGGCGAAAGCCGAAAGGAGACTAGGAATGAAGAGCCTGTTGAAATTGTTGCCGGCCGCGACCCTCGCTGTGGGACTGGCCCTTTCGGCCGCCCCGGCCATGGCGCAAAAGCCTGCCGCGCCGAAAGCCTCGCCCGCGGCCATCGCGGCGGCCAAGGAGATCCTGACGATCAAGAACGCTTCCGGGATGTATGCCGGTGCCGTGCCCGGCATGGTCGAGAAGACCAAGATCGCGCTGACGCAGCAGAACCTCAACTACCAGAAGGACCTCAACGAGGTTGCGCCGATCGTCGCCCAGCAACTCGCCGGCCGTCAGAACGAAATCGGCGAGGGCATGGCGCAGATCTATGCCAGCGAGTTCACGGAGCAGGAGCTCAAGGATCTCGTCACTTTCTACAAGTCGCCGCTCGGACAGAAGCTGCTCAGCGCCGAACCGAAAGCCATCGGTGAGAGCATGACCTTCATGAACACCTGGGCCCAGAACTTCTCCGAGACCGTCATGAGCGCCTTCCGGGCAGAGATGCGCAAGCGTGGCAAGGAAATCTGACAGCACCTATCTGACAGGGAATAGTTGATCGGAAATCCCTGAAAGAGGTCGGAGAGGACAATGGCTGAATTCGACGTCGACCTCTTTGTCATCGGTGGCGGCTCGGGCGGCGTGCGTGCCGCCCGGATCGCGGCCGGCCACGGCGCCCGCGTCATGATCGCGGAAGAGTACCGCATGGGCGGCACCTGCGTGATCCGCGGCTGCGTGCCGAAGAAGCTGTTGGTGATCGGCTCGCATTTTCGGCACGAGCTCGAGGACGCCGCCGGTTTCGGCTGGACCGTTCCGCCCGCGAGCTTCGACTGGCCGACGCTGATCGCCAACAAGGACAAGGAGATCGCGCGGCTGGAGGCGGCCTACACGACGAACGTCGAGAAGTCCGGCGCCGAGATCGTCAAGACCCGCGCGGTGATCGAGGACAGGCACACCGTTCGCCTGCTCGAGAACGACAGGAGGATCACCGCCAGGTACATCCTGATCGCCACCGGCGGCGCGCCCA
The DNA here is from genome assembly GCF_055807395.1 of Bradyrhizobium sp. Kon10. Classification (NCBI taxonomy): domain Bacteria; kingdom Pseudomonadati; phylum Pseudomonadota; class Alphaproteobacteria; order Hyphomicrobiales; family Nitrobacteraceae; genus Bradyrhizobium; species Bradyrhizobium sp. Kon10. The sequence continues at coordinate 94,974 of NZ_JBVVOZ010000022.1, forward strand.
ATCACGGCGCCATGATCCCCGGCATCGAGCACGTGATCTCCTCCAACGAGGCCTTTCACCTGAAGACGCAGCCGAAGCGCATCGTGATCCAGGGCGGCGGCTACATCGCGCTCGAATTCGCCGGCATCTTTGCAGGGTTCGGCTCCGACGTGACCGTGATCTATCGCGGCGACAACATCTTGCGCGGCTTCGACGAGGATGTTCGCGCCCATGTTCGCAGCGAGATGGAGAAGCAGGGGATCACCATCCTCACCGGGTGCACCGTGGCGAAGGTCGACCGCCACGGCGATGAATTCACCACGCATCTTTCGAACGGCTCGAGCGTCGCCTCCGACCAGGTGATGTTCGCGATCGGCCGGCATCCTGCGGTGGCCAATCTTGGGCTCGAAAAGGCCGGCGTCGCCATCAATCCGAACAACGGCGGCATCGCGGTCGATCATTTCTCGAAGAGCTCGGTCGACAGCATCTACGCTATCGGCGACGTCACCCATCGCCACAATTTGACGCCGGTTGCGATCCGCGAGGGACATGCCTTTGCCGACACCGTGTTAGGCAAGCGCGAGGTGAAGGTCGATCATTCCACGATCCCGACCGCCGTGTTCTCGCAGCCGGAAGTCGGCACTGTCGGTCTCACCGAGACCGAAGCGCGCGCACGATATGGCCATGTCGACATCTACAAGACGACGTTCCGCCCGATCAAGGCGACGATGTCGGGCCGCGACACCCGCATGCTGATGAAGCTGGTCGTCGACGGCTTATCCGACCGCGTGCTCGGCTGCCACATCGTCGGTGACGGCGCCGCCGAGATCACCCAGGCGGTCGCGATTGCCGTGAAGATGAAGGCGACAAAGGCCGACTTCGACGCCACCTTCGCGCTGCATCCGACCGCCGCCGAAGAGCTCGTCACCATGCGCACCCCGACCGCGCGCCACGTCCGGCAGGCGGCGGAGTAGGAACACCGCTTAGCCGTACAGATACCCGACCGGCCTGCCTTCGGTGCGCAGCGGACGGATGTCTTTCCCCGTGATGATCTGACCAGCCAGGCCGTCGATCTCGTCGCGCTGTGTCGGTGTCCAGCTGCGAAGGTCGTTCATGCCTTTCAGAAGGCCGAGCCGGAGCACCTGGGTATTCTCGCCCAGTCCGACGAGGCTGATCGAGCTCCTGCCTGCCGTCACGACATCGCCGGCCGCCAGTTCGAAGGTCTCGCCAGCCTTGTTCTTGAATTCGGCCGTGCCGCGAATGACGCGATAGATAACGACCTCGCCCTTGGCAAAACAGGTCGGGTCCGCTGCTGCCGACGTGCTCTTCGGCAGCAACGAGTGGCCGCGCGGATCGGTGGCGATGATGTGGCCGGCGACGAGATGGCCGCTCGGAATCTCGATGCCGATATCGCGCACGTAAACCGGCATGGCCGATTTGATCGGACACTCGGCGAGCGGCTTGAACAGCGCATCGAGCGCCAAGGGATCCTGAAGCCAGAAGCCTGCATTGGCAGGGCGGTCATGCAAGGGGTGGCTCCAGGCCACCCGTGGCGTCTCGTCTTCGTTGATCTGATCCGGACCGACAATGGTCGGGTTCGGAAAGGTCGTCGGATCGGTGATGAAAGCTTCGAGGAATTTTCCGGAATAGCCCATCGAGATCGGGTCCGGCGCCACCGTCTGCGGCGTCTTGAGGTTCTCTTCGGTCGACAGGCCGGACCAGGTGTAGAACAGCTGGCGGTGCACGATCGCACTTTGCAGCATCACCGCGCCGGGGCCGACATTGTAAAAGCGGCCGTCGTAGTCGAAGGTGAACGCGCCCGAGGTGACCAGCACGAGCTGAAAGCCGCCCGGCGGAAGATGAAGATGGAAATCGGTCGGGCCGGTGTCGGGAAGGTAGATCGGCAAATTCGTCGCGACTTCGTGCAGCAGGAAGGTTTCATTGTTGGCGTGGAAGCCTTCGTTGGCGCGGTTGTAGAGGGCCTGCGGACGGTAGGTCGCCTCGTACTTCGCATTCCGGTCGCGATCGATCGCGACGAAATCCTGCGTGTTGAGGCGGAGCGGCGCGCCATTCGGATGGGTGAGGCCGGTGATTTTGAGATCGCCCGCAGCATGCACGTTCATGACGTTCTCCGGTCTGAGCTTTGCTCTCTCGGGACGTCACTTGCGAATATTGGGCCAGTTCGGTTGCGGAGCAGCAAGCGGATCTTCGTCCGGAAGTGCTGAGCCCGGTTGGCAAAAAAACCGGTGGTTGCCCCAGAGGTTAGATCGCTCGCTCGTCCGCGACGCCGGACCGCCGGCACAAGCTCGCGAATTCGGGAATGAGACGTACGCTGTCTAATTTGTCGGCAAGTCATGTTTGTCGGCAAGTCATGGCAAGCGCGTGCAACTGCGCCGACGGGAGACCAACACCCACGCCTGCGGACCGGCCACGACGTCAGGCCGACCCCGGACTCATGAGCAAGCCGGGGCGAGATCGAGCACTACGCCGATTGACATGTTGTTCATGTTTTGTTCTTATGCTGTAACCGAGATGGAGGCAGCCATGGACATCCGCATCAACGAAATCCGCAGAACCATCAGAGCCCTTCGCGTCAGCATGCTCGAGGCTGAAGCCATCATGCATGAGCAGATCAGACGGGACGAGGACTGTAGCTTCGTGGCGCAGGAAATCCTCAAGATGCGCTCGGTCATGAGTGTGCTCGCGAAGGAGCGTGTTGCGCTCGGCGACGACGAGCCGATCCTCGTGAAAAGCTTCTTCATTCCGCGGCGCCGGCCGACACGAAAACCGGTGGCTGCTCGTCCCCTGACGCATGGTTCGGTTTCCCGTCCGACGCTGGCGGCGAGAGCGTGATGCGGAGAACAGCTCACTCAAAGGACTGAGGCACGGGTCCGACGGCGGCGCGCCGCCGAGAACGGCACGGGACGAACTTCGTTGCTAAGGTGCGGGAAGCCAACATCGGAGATCGGCATGGACGATCAAGCCAGGCTGGCGGCGCTTCAGCGCCATTGGGATGCCTCGGACGCGAACGATTTCGAGGCCGAGCATGACATCTACTGCGACGATGCCGTGCTCGATTATCCGCAATCGGGCGAACGGATTCACGGCCGCAGAAACATTCAGGGGAGCCGCTTCCTGCAACCCAACAGGAAGCGGTTCACGGTTCGGCGAATTGTCGGCGGAGGCGATCTCTGGGTGAGCGAATTCGTTCTGACGTATGACGGCGTGCCGTCCTACGTCGTGAGCATCATGGAGTTTCGCGAAGAATTCGTCGCTCACGAGACGCAGTATTTCGGCGACCGGTTCGATCCGGCACCTTCGCGCGCGCATCTTGTCGAGCGGGTGAGGTGAGTACCCCATGGGACTGCGGAGAGCCATGACTGGCTCTCCGCAGTTTTTCCTTTTAGAAGTCGAAGGTCATGCCGGTGGTCACGGCTTCCGCCTTGTTGCCCGCAACAACGTTGTTGTTGGCGTCGCGTCCACAGACACCGTAGCCATGTCCGCTGACGCCGAGGCAGTAATGCGCGCCCGGCCCGTTGCGCAGATAGCTGCCGACGAGGTACCAGCTCACGAACGGGCTGAGGTGATACTTCACGCCGAGTGCGTATTGGTCGGCGCTGGAGTCCACGCTGTTGAGCGCGAAGTCGGCGGAACCGGCCGGAGCCGAGACCGGGACCCCAGGGGTGGGATAGGCGTTGAGGACGCCGGTGCCGGGCGAGCCTGGCGACGCGTTGGCGTGGGCCCAGGAGGCGCTGATGTCCCATTTCTCGACCGTCTGAGTCGCGCTCAGGAAGTAGCCGTCGCGCGAACGCTCGTTGAAATCGGCTACCGTATTTTGGCGGCGCATGATCTCGTAGATGCCATACAGCTGGAGGCTGCCGATCATGTCGTTGAACCGGTAGCCCGCGCCGAATTTCGCGGCCCATTCGTTGGCGATGCCGACGGCGCCCGGCGGCACGGTGAGAACGCCGCCATTGCTCAAGGGTGTCACCGCCTCGTCGCCGGTTCGGTTGGTGCCTTCGTGAAGCTCGTAGGCGGCGATTGCGGTGAATGGACCCTGGTTGTAGGTCAGCGATGCGCTATAGAGATTGCCATATGATCCGTCGGTGCAGCCCTCCGGCGCCGATGTGAGCGGGAAGCCCGAGCCGCTGCCGCGCGACGAGGTGGCAGGGCAGTTGAAATCGCCGAGCGCAAAGTCACTGTTGTCCTTCGCCGTGTT
>NZ_JBVVOZ010000023.1:0-94292 GCF_055807395.1 Bradyrhizobium sp. Kon10
CCCCGATCAGATCGATATAGACCTCGGCGAGCAGCTCGGCGTCGAGCAACGCGCCATGCTTGGTGCGGTGTGAATTGTCGATGGCATAACGCGAGCAGAGATCGTCGAGCCGGTTGGACACACCGGGATGCTTGCGCCGCGCCAGCAGCAGCGTGTCGACCAGCCGCTCGCGCGGGACAGCCGCGCGTTTGATGCGGTCGAGCTCGGCATTGATGAAGCTGATGTCGAACGAGGCGTTGTGGATCACCAGCGGCGCATCGCCGATGAACTCCAGAAACTCGTCGACGATCTCGTGGAACAGCGGCTTGGTCGCCAGAAATTCGGCCGACAACCCGTGCACGGCGAACGCTTCCGCCGGCATGTCCCTTTCGGGATTGATGTAGACATGGAAGCTCTGGCCGGTCGGCATGCGATTGTAGATCTCGACGCAGCCGATTTCGACCAGGCGATCGCCGCGCAGGGGATCGAGGCCGGTGGTTTCGGTGTCGAGAACGATTTCGCGCATCAGATTGGGCCGGGGTGAGACGGCGAATCAGGCTCGCCGCTGCGGCATCTTAGCGACCTCGGCCAGAATGTGCGCGATTTGAGCACGCACCGGCTCCAGTCCGTGCGACGTATCCACCACGAAATCGGCGCGCTTGCGTTTTTCGGCGTCAGGCATCTGCTTGGCGATGATGGCGTCGAGTTTCGCCGCGTCCATGGTGCCGCGCGCCAGCACGCGCTCGCGCTGGAGTTCCGCAGAGGTCGACACCACGACGACGGCATCGACCCGCTTCTCGCCACCGGTCTCGAACAGCAACGGAATGTCCAGGACCACCACTGGCGCGTTGGCTGCTTCCGCATCGGCAAAGAATTTTTGCCGGGAAGCACCGAGCATGGGATGGACGATCTGCTCGAGCTGCTTGATGGCAGCGGGATCGTGCACCACGCGCGCTGACAGCTTGGTGCGATCGACCTTGCCCTCGGACGTTGTTCCGGGGAAAGCGGCCTCGATCGCCGGCGCAGCCTCCCCCTCATAGAGTTGATGGACCGCGGCATCGGCGTCGTAAACGGGGACGCCGGCCTCCGCGAACAATTTCGCGGTGGTGGATTTGCCCATCCCGATCGAACCGGTCAGTCCCAGGATCCGCATCAGCTCACGCCATCCTCGCCATCACACCGCAACTAGCCGCTCGCGCCGCAGGAACGCAAGCAGCGGCAGCAGCGGCAGGCCGAGAACGGTGAAGTGGTCGCCTTCCACACGTTCGAACAAGTGGATGCCCAGGCCCTCGAGCTGATAGGCGCCGACGCTTGACGTCACGGCATCGCCGGCCGCGTCGAGATAGGCTGAAAGCTCCGCCTCGGTCATCTGCCGCATGGTCATGCGCGCCACCGAGACATCCTCAAAAATGATCTTACCGTCGCGCACTACACTAACCGCGGAATTCAGTTCATGTGTCTGCCCGGCGAGATCGCGCAGTTGCGCCATCGCCTGGGGACGGCCCGCGGGCTTGTTGAAGAGATGCTCGCCAAGCGCCAGCGTCTGATCGGCACCGATCACGTAGCTTCCGGGATGATGTGCCGAGATGGCCTTGGCCTTTTCGCGGGCCAGCAGCAGGGCGATCTCGCGCGGATTCGACAGCTTTGAAGCAGCCTGAATGCTGCGCTCGTCGATGTCTGCCGTGATCGCCTTGAACTCCAACCCGGCGTTGGCCAGCAACATTTTTCGCGCGCTGCTTTGCGAGGCCAGGATCAACGGAGTTTCGCCGCGCCAGAGACTCATGGGCGAAACTAGTCCGATGGCCGGTTGCGTTGGCGATCGCTGTAGAGCTTCATGATCGCCGCGGCGGTTTCCTCGATCGAGCGCCGCGTGACGTCCAGCAGCGGCCAATCGTGCTTGGCACTCAGCTTGCGCGCAAACGCGACCTCCTCGGCGACGGCTTGCCTGTCGGTATAGGTGTCGCTGCTGGAATCGGCGCCCATCGAGAGCAGGCGATTCTGGCGGACCTGGATCAGGCGCTCCGGCGTCGCATGCAGGCTGACGACCAGCGGCCGGGTCAGCGTCTCCAACTGCGCCGGCACGGGAATGCCCGGCACCAGCGGCACATTGGCCGTGCGAATGCCGCGGTTGGCGAGATAGATCGACGTTGGCGTCTTCGAGGTGCGGGAGACACCGACGAGCACAACATCCGCGTCTTCGAGCCCCTCGACATGCTGACCGTCGTCATGGATCATGGTGTAGTTCAGCGCATCGATACGCTTGAAATATTCGGCGTTGAGGACGTGCTGGGCGCCGACGCGGCCGGTCGTGGCAGCCCCGAGATAAGCCTCGAACAATTGCATCACCGGCCCGATGATCGACAGGCTCGGAACGTTGATTCCCTTGCACTTGTCCTCGAGCCGCGCGACCAGGTCCTTTTCCAGCAGCGTGAACAGCACGATCCCCGGCGCTTCCTCGATCTCGTCGAGGACACGATCGAGCTGCTTCTGGCTGCGCACCAGCGGATAGACATGCTCGACCGGGGTCACGTTGGCATATTGCGCGGCGACCGCGCGGGCCACGGTGATCAGCGTCTCACCGGTGGAGTCGGAGACGAGGTGCAGATGAAAATAATTGTTCGAGGTCGGCACAAAAGCTCTTTGTATGAAGGCGGTGTGGTTTGTGGATTTCTGTGGACCTTAACCCCTTGGAAAGGGTTGCGCGACACTAAGGGCGGGACAAGTGCCAATTTTGTTCACACCACTGCCGGTCTGAACAAGTTCGGTGGCCGCCCAACGCGAAAATGGGATTGTGCGGACAACCCTCTTGATAAGCTGCCGAGCGCCGCGCGCAAGCCCTTGAGGCCGGATGACTTATCCAGTCAGCCGGGATCATCGCAGGACATGTTGATGGATGTGAACAAGCGCCGGTGAACGGGCGGAAGGCGTTGTGTGAGTCCTATTCACGGTCACACAGACTCAAACCTTAAGATTCTAAAAGTTTTAGGTAGAGGAGAGCCGAGACCGCGGATATGTGTGTGCACCCGCATTTATGAATGAATTCTTACCGATTGCGTTCCATCCACCGATTGGTGAGACCGGAGCGTTTTCGAGCTAAGTGGATCTCCTTCGCGCAAGAAAACCCGTCAAAAAATACCAAAGAAGGCTTTCCGGCATGTACGTATGGATCAAGGCGCTGCACGTGATCGCCGTCATCTCCTGGATGGCCGGCATGCTCTATCTGCCGCGGCTGTTCGTCTATCACTGCGAGGCCGAGATAGGCTCGAAGCAGTCGGAGACGTTCAAGGTCATGGAACGCCGGCTGTTCAAGGCGATCATCAACCCGGCCATGATCGTCACCTGGCTCGCCGGGCTCTACCTCGCCTGGTCGGGCCATTGGTTTGCGTCCGGCTGGCTGCATGTAAAATTGGCACTGGTTTTGGCGATGTCGGCGGTCCACGGCTTTTTTTCGCGCTGGCTGAAAGACTTCGCCGCCGACCGGCGCCCCCGCAGTCAGAAATTCTATCGTATTATCAACGAAGTACCGACTGTCCTGATGATTCTCATCGTCGTGATGGTGATCGTGAAGCCGTTCTAGGCAAAGATCGTGGATGTTCGCTCAGCGCTTCGGCTTGCGGAGTGGGAAGCGATTTTCTATATTGAGGCTATCCCACCCAACGCAGGCGGATGTGGTTGTGTCTGAGCTTCTTGAAGGCCGGACACCGCATCAGGTTTGAAGCCTCACCGGCACTCTCCTTGCCAGACCTGCGGACCTTACCTTCTCGCGTCCGCATCTCAGAGCCTCCTCGCACCCCTCCCCAGGTTACCCCACAGGACCACCCCAATGCGGGAAATTAAACTCCAGGACCTCAAGTCGAAGACGCCGGCCGAGCTCGTCTCGTTCGCGGAAGAGAATGGGGTCGAGAATGCCAGCACCATGCGTAAGCAGGAGCTGCTGTTCGCCATCCTCAAGCAGCTTGCGCTCGCGGAAACCGACATCGTCGGTGAGGGCGTCGTCGAGGTGCTCTCCGACGGCTTCGGCTTCTTGCGCTCGCCGGACGCGAATTATTTGCCGGGCCCGGACGACATCTACGTTTCGCCCTCGCAGATCCGCCGCTTCGGCCTGCGCACCGGCGACACCATCGAAGGCCATATTCGCAGCCCGAAAGAGGGCGAACGCTATTTTGCGCTGCTCAAGGTCAACACGCTCAATTTCGAGGATCCGGAAAAGGCCAAGCACAAGGTCAATTTCGACAACCTCACGCCGTTGTTTCCGAACCAGCGTTTCCGCATGGAGATCGACGATCCGACGCGAAAAGACCTTTCTGCAAGGGTGATCGACATCGTCGCGCCGATCGGAAAGGGCCAACGCGCGCTGATCGTGGCGCCGCCGCGCACCGGCAAGACCGTGCTGATGCAGAACATCGCGCATTCGATCGCGCACAATCACCCCGAATGCTATCTGATCGTGCTGCTGATTGACGAACGTCCGGAAGAAGTCACGGACATGCAGCGCTCGGTGAAGGGCGAGGTGGTGTCTTCAACCTTCGACGAACCGGCAGTGCGCCACGTTCAGGTCGCCGAGATGGTGATCGAAAAAGCAAAACGCCTGGTCGAGCATGGCCGCGACGTCGTCATCCTGCTCGACTCCATCACGCGTCTCGGCCGTGCCTACAACACCGTGGTGCCGTCATCCGGCAAGGTGCTGACCGGCGGTGTCGATGCCAATGCGCTGCAGCGGCCGAAGCGTTTCTTCGGTGCCGCGCGCAACATCGAGGAGGGCGGCTCGCTCACCATCATCGCGACCGCGCTGGTCGATACCGGCAGCCGCATGGACGAAGTCATCTTCGAAGAGTTCAAGGGCACCGGTAACTCGGAGCTGATCCTGGACCGCAAGGTCTCAGACAAGCGGACCTTCCCGGCGATCGACATCTCCCGCTCCGGCACCCGCAAGGAAGAGCTCATCACCGATCCGCAGGTCCTCAAGAAGATGTACGTGCTGCGGCGCATCCTGAACCCGATGGGAACGATGGATGGGATCGACTTCCTGCTCGACAAGCTGCGTTCGACCAAGAGCAATTCCGAGTTCTTCGACTCGATGAACACCTGAGCCCGGGTGCAGCAAGGAATTGGAGGGCGCTTTCGGGCGCCCTTTTCTTTTTGTGCGGCTATGCTGCAGCAAAGCGCAGCATAGCCGACGGGATTGAGGGTAGGTTTTTATACGGGATAATCGATTGATTCTGCTACTAAATGCTGAGAATCGATCGAACGCGACCGGCTGACGTGGCGAATTATTGCAGCAGAATACTGCTTTTAATGTTGCATCGCAATATAAGCCATTTGCTGCAGTCCATCCTGCAGCAAGGGAAGCAGCATGGCCGCGCCGAAACGGAAATTTGCCTTTTCGCGGACAGCCGGACAAATAGGCCATGCATCCGCGAGACCAGACCATCTTTGCATTGTCGTCCGGCCGGCCGCCGAGCGCGATTGCGGTCGTTCGGGTTTCGGGACCGCAAGCCGGGCCAGTGTTGAGCGTGCTGGCGGGGAGGCTGCCGGCGCCGAGACAGGCGAGCCGGCGGCTGCTCCGAGACGCGGCTGGCCGGCCGATCGACGATTCGGTCGTGCTGTGGTTTCCGGGGCCGGCGAGCGCGACCGGCGAAGACGTCGCCGAATTTCATGTCCACGGTGGACGCGCGGTGCTGGCGGCGCTCCTGGCCGCGATTTCCGTAATTCCGAATACGCGGGCGGCCGAACCCGGTGAATTCACGCGGCGCGCCTTCGAGAACGGCAAGCTCGATCTCACCGAAGCCGAGGGCCTCGACGATCTCATCCACGCCGACACCGACCGCCAGCGCCGCCAGGCGCTGCGTCAGTTGCAGGGGCTGCTCGGCAATCGCGCGCGCGACTGGCGCGAGCGCATCATCGAGGCCTCCGCGCTGATCGAAGCCGGCATTGATTTCTCGGACGAGGGCGATGTGCCGGCCGAGCTGAGGGCGCCGGCGGTAAAGGCGATCAAGGCGTTGCAGGATGAAATCGCAGAAGTCCTTGCGGCACAGGGACATTCGGAACGTCTGCGGGACGGCCTGGTGGTTGCGATCGCCGGGCCGCCGAATGTCGGCAAGTCGACGCTGATCAATCAGCTCGCGCGCCGCGAGGTTGCGATCGTCTCGCCGCACGCCGGCACCACGCGCGATGTGATCGAGGTGCAGCTTGATCTCGATGGCTATCCGGTCACGGTGATCGACACCGCCGGCATTCGCGAGACCGACGATCCGGTGGAGCAGGAGGGCGTGCGCCGGGCGAGGGCACGGGCGGCCGATGCCGATCTCGTGCTGTGGCTGACAAGTCCTGAGGCAACAGCGGAGGAGAAGACGACGGGGACGGCACCGGTGTGGACCGTCCGGAACAAGATCGACCTCACGGAGGGTGTCTCGGCTGCCGGGCCGAGCGCGGACAAGACCTTCGCGATCTCGGCCAGCCGGGGCGACGGATTGCCGGAGCTAATCAATTCCATGGTGGGGTTCGCAGCCGAGTTCTTTGGAACCAGCGAGGGCGCCTTGGTGACCCGGATACGGCAGCGCGATCTGTTGCACCAGGCGTCGGACAGCTTGCGCCGAAGTCTGGAGCTTGTAGAAGAGGGCGAGGAGCTGGCCGCCGAAGAGCTGCGCACCGCCGCTTATGCCTTGGGCCGGCTGCTGGGCCGGGTCGACGTCGAGGACGTTCTTGGGGCCATTTTCCAGAAGTTCTGCATAGGGAAGTAGGTCTAGTTCTTCATTCTAGAACTATTTCTTGTTCCAGTTCTTGCTGTTTTCACGTGAAACAAACCTGCCCGTAGGGCTGAGTGTTTCACGTGAAACGCAACGATTTTAAGTCTTGGCTACTGTGCATGGGGTTGTTTTCGCGAAAAGTGTTCGAAGCCCTGAGCCGGTTTCACGTGAAACAGCAGGCTGCCTGAGTTTCCACTTCCGGCTTTTTCCTCTCTGAGTTAGAAGTCGCCCATGCGAACAGAGCGCGAGAGCTTCGACGTCATCGTTATCGGGGGCGGTCATGCCGGCTGCGAAGCCGCGGCTGCGGCCGCTCGGATGGGCGCGATCACCGCCCTGGTGACGCACCGCTTTTCGACGGTCGGTGCGATGTCCTGCAACCCGGCGATCGGCGGTCTCGGCAAGGGTCATCTGGTGCGCGAGGTCGATGCGCTGGATGGTTTGATGGGGCGAGTGGCGGACGCCGGTGGCATCCAGTTTCGCGTCCTCAATCGCCGTAAGGGCCCGGCTGTCCGTGGTCCGCGCGCTCAGGCTGACCGGAAACTCTATGCTGCAGCGATGCAAGCCGCGATCCGCGGCACCGAAGGTCTTTCGGTGATCGAAGGCGAGGCCGACGAACTGATCGTCGCGGGGGGCCGGGTCACTGGCCTGCGCCTGGCCGATGGCCGAGAGTTCGGAGCAGGGGCCGTCGTCATCACCACCGGCACCTTCCTGCGCGGTTTGATCCATCTCGGTGAGAAGAATTGGCCGGCCGGCCGGGTCGGCGAGGCCCCAGCCATGGGCCTTTCGAGCTCCTTCGAGCGCGCCGGATTTGTCCTTGGACGGCTGAAGACCGGCACGCCGCCGCGCCTCGATGGCACCACGATCGACTGGTCGGCGGTCGAAATGCAGCCCGGGGATGAGCCGCCGGAGCCGTTTTCGGTGATGACCGAGCGGATCACGACGCCGCAGATTCAGTGCGGGATCACCCGCACCACCTCTGCAACGCACGACGTGATCCGGGCCAATGTGCATCGCTCGCCGATGTATTCGGGCCAGATCAAAAGCTCTGGGCCGCGCTATTGTCCCTCGATCGAGGACAAAATCGTCCGTTTCGGCGACCGCGACGGCCACCAGATCTTTCTGGAGCCGGAAGGGCTCGACGACAGCACGGTCTATCCCAACGGCATCTCCACCTCGCTGCCGGAGGAGGTCCAGCTCGCGATCCTCGCCACCATTCCGGGGCTGGAGCGGGTCAAGATGGTCAGGCCAGGCTATGCCATCGAATACGACCATATCGATCCCCGCGAGCTCGACCCGACCCTTCAGACCAAGCGGTTGCGCGGCCTGTTCCTGGCTGGCCAGATCAACGGCACCACCGGATATGAGGAAGCCGCGGGCCAGGGCATTGTCGCCGGGCTCAACGCGGCACTATCCGCCAGTGGCGCTGCGCTGACGGTGTTCGACCGGGCAGATGGCTATCTCGGGGTGATGATCGACGACCTCGTCACCCGCGGGATCAGCGAACCCTATCGGATGTTCACGTCGCGCGCCGAGTACCGCCTCACCCTGCGGGCGGATAATGCCGACCAGCGCCTGACCGCGAAGGGCATCGCCCTCGGATGTGTCGGCGGCGCCCGGACGCAGCATCATCGCGCCAAGATGGACGCTTTGAATGCGGCGCGGACGCTGTCGAAATCCCTGACGATTACCCCGAATGAAGCGATCAAGCACGGGCTGTCGCTGAACCGGGACGGACAGCGCCGGTCGGCCTTTGAACTGATGGCCTATCCTGACGTCGGCTGGAGCCAGGTCCGCGCGATCTGGCCGGAGCTGTCGAGCATCGATCCCGTGATCGCGACCCATCTCGAGATCGACGCCAAATACGACGTCTATCTGGAGCGGCAAAGCGCCGACGTTGAAGCCTTCCGGCGGGACGAGGGGCTGGTGCTGTCCGATGTCGACTTCCAGCTGGTGCCGGGCCTCTCCAATGAGGTTCGTGCCAAGCTCGAGAAAGCACGGCCGTTCACTGTCGGCCAAGCCGGCCGCATCGACGGCATGACGCCGGCGGCACTCGGCATCCTCGCGGCCTACCTTCGCCGTGAAGCACGGAAGACCTCCAGAGCAATCGCATAGGCCTTTCACGTGAAACAGCGCGGACCGGGCGGGGACAAACCGCTATCCCGACGACCCGGAACAGGTGAGGGCGCTGGTCGATCCGAACCGGCACCGACCAGGCCGAAGATCGACAAGGCCAGCGCCAACGATCGGGCGCTCGATTCCACTATCGCCGCCGACAAGCGAGAGGCATTGAGGCTCGCCCCCGTTTCACATGAAACGGAAAATAGGCTCGATCGCTACATCGCGCTGCTGCGGGCGTGGCAGGCCAAGACCAATCTGGTCGCGCCCTCGACCCTGCCGCATCTCTGGACCCGGCACATCGCCGACTCGCTCCAGCTCGTGGACTTGGCGCCGTCCGCAAAGCGCTGGGCCGACCTCGGAAGCGGCGGCGGCTTTCCTGGCGTGGTATTGGCCTGTGCCGTGGCCGGGACGCCGGGCGCGAGCGTCCATCTCGTCGAGCGAATCGCCAAGAAGGCTGCCTTTCTGCGCGAAGCCATCCGCGTCACCACATCTCCCGGAGTCGTACATCTCGCCGAGATCGGGGATAATGTGGATAGAATCACTGGCCCGGTCGATTGCGTCACCGCGCGCGCGCTGGCTCCGCTACATCAACTGATCGGCTTTGCGGAGCCGCTGATGCGCCAAGGGGCGAAAGCGCTGTTCCTCAAGGGACAAGATGTAGAGGCTGAATTGACCGAAGCCGCTAAATATTGGAATATTCAGCCCCAGCTCCATCAAAGTCGGACGGGTGATGGCTGGATCGTTGAACTCGATACCGTCGAACGGCGCAGCTGAGACGTTCAGGGACTGACTGGGGGATGTGCGATGACCGTGATTGACGAACCGCAGCAAGAACAGACCGTGGCGGTGCCCCAGGGTCACCCGCGCATCCTGGCGCTGGCGAATCAAAAGGGCGGTGTGGGCAAAACAACCACCGCGATCAATCTCGGCACGGCGCTCGCAGCGATTGGCGAGCGCGTCCTGATCGTCGATCTCGATCCGCAGGGCAATGCTTCGACCGGGCTTGGCATCGATCGCCGCAACCGCTCCTGCTCGACTTACGACGTTCTGGTGGGCGAGGCGAGCCTGCGCGAAGCGGTGGTGTCGACTGCCGTGCCGCGGCTGCATATCGCGCCTTCGACGATGGATCTGTCCGGCCTCGAGCTCGAGCTCGGCACCACGCCCGGTCGTGCGTACAAGCTGCGCGACGCGATCAGCGCACTCAACAACAACGTCTCGCCCGATGCCGATTACACCTACGTGCTGATCGACTGTCCGCCCTCGCTCAACTTGATCACTGTGAACGCGATGGCAGCTTCCGACGCGATCCTGGTGCCATTGCAATGCGAGTTCTTCGCGCTCGAAGGCCTGTCGCAATTGCTGCAGACGGTAGAGCAGGTGCGCTCGACGCTCAATCCGAACCTGTCGATCCACGGCATCGTGCTGACCATGTTCGACTCGCGCAACAACCTCTCGAACCAGGTCGTCGCCGACGTCAGGCAATTCATGGGCGAGAAGGTCTACAAGACCATGATCCCGCGCAACGTGCGCATCTCCGAAGCGCCGTCCTACGGCAAGCCGGTGCTGGTCTACGATCTCAAATGCGTCGGCAGCGAAGCATATCTGCGGCTCGCCACCGAAGTGATCCAGCGCGAGCGCGAGCTGCGTACGACACATTGACGACGACGTAGGGTGGGTTAGCCGAAGGCGTAACCCACCACGTCTGCGGCCTCGAACAAACCAATGGTGGGTTACGCTGCGCTAACCCACCCTACGATTCGAAATTCAGTTCTGGAGTGTTGCCAAAGTGAATCCAAGGGAGCTGGCGATGGCCGACGAAGCGCGTTCGCGACTGGGCCGGGGTCTTGCGAGTCTGATCGGTGATGTTGGCGGCGAGGCGCAGCATGTCGATCGTCCGCGCGCGCAGCGCAAGGTGCCGATCGAATTCATCAAGCCCAATCCGCGCAATCCGCGCCGCGCCTTTTCGGAAACCGAGCTCAAGGAGCTCTCCGACTCCATCAAGCAGCACGGCGTGATCCAGCCGATCGTGGTGCGTCCGGTGAAAGGCGTGCAGGATCGCTTTGAGATCATCGCCGGCGAGCGGCGCTGGCGCGCCTCGCAAATGGCCGGCCTGCACGACGTGCCGATCGTCCCCGTCGACATCAGCGACAGCGATGCGCTGGAGTTCGCGATCGTCGAGAACGTGCAGCGCGAAGATCTCAACCCGATGGAAGAGGCGCTGGGCTACCACGCGCTCGCCGACGAGTTCAAACGCAGCCAGGACGAGATCGCGAAAGTCGTCGGCAAGAGTCGTAGCCACGTCGCCAACATGATGCGGCTGACAAAGCTGCCTGCCGAGGTGCAGGGCTTGATCGCGAACGGCCAGCTGACGGCCGGCCATGCCCGTGCGCTGATCGGCGTGCCCGATCCGCTCGCGGCCGCCAAGCGCATTGTCGAAGAGGGCCTCAACGTCCGCCAGACCGAGGCGCTCGCCCATGAAGAGGGCGTGCCGGAGCGCAAGCCGCAGAAGGCGCGCGCCGGTGCCAAGGAGAAAGACCCCGATACGGTCGACCTCGAGAAGCGCGTCAGCGACGCGCTGGGCCTCAAGGTCACCGTCAGCCATCGCGACCCCGGCGGCTCCGTTCAGATCAACTACCGCAACCTCGATCAGCTCGACGAGGTGATGAAGCGGCTCGCCAAAGGCGCGCTCTGATCATCGGTGTCGTCCCGGCGAAGGCCGGGACCCATACTGCGTGATCCATCGATTGCGGAAGCCCGCAGTACCGAAAGACGAGCCTTCGTCAAAGCTTCTCCCTGTGGTTATGGGTCCCGGCCTTCGCCGGGACGACCTTGGTGAGAGCTTGGCGCGCCGCCTCTACACCGTCATTGCGAGCGCAGCGAAGCAATCCAGAATCTTTCCGCGGAGAGACTCTGGATTGCTTCGTCGCAAGGGCTCCTCGCAATGACGGGGAGAAAGCGCGATCCTGATTAGCCCCGTCGCTTCGCATTCGCGGCGATCGCCATCAGCGTACGCTGGGCGATGGCCGAGGCGAGGGTGGATTGCTTGCGGGTGTCGAGCGCGGCGGTCGCAAGTTGCTCGATGATTCCTGCGAGCCGCGTTACGCTGAAATTGCGCAGCGCGGTTTCGACCGCGGGCTTTCTTGAAAAATGCAGCCGCGGAAATCCGCCATCGAGCACCGCGGAGGCCGGCGTGCCGTCGGCAATCGCGAGCGCGGATTTGTGCAGCCACGCGGCCTGGCGCTGCGCCGCGGAGATGATGACCCCGGGATAGGTGCCGGCGATCATGGCTTTTGCGAATTCGGTTTCGACGATGTCAGGCCGGCCGGCGAAGGCGCCGTCGACGATCGGATCGAGTTTCAACTCGGAGGCATCGGCGACGACGGCCATCACGTCGTCCAGCGTGATCTCGCCCTTGCCATGGGCGTAGAGCGTGAGCTTGCGCAGTTCGTTGCGCGAGGCCTGGCGGTCGCCGCCGAGGAACGACATCAGCGCGGCGCGGGCATCCTGCGCGATGCGCAGATTGCCGATGCGGAGCTCGTCGTCGATCAGCTTGGCGAGGTCGCGCTCGGTGTCGGGATAACAGGCGATCGCCACGGCCGTCTTGGCCCGCTCACAGGCCTTGCGCAGCGGCGACTCGGCGCGGAGTTCGCCGGCCTCGATCACGATACGGCAATCCTTCACCGGCATCTCGGCCAGCGTGTCGATGCCGCTGGCGAAGCTGCGCGAGCCGGCGCGCACGCGGATGGCGCGGCGGCCGCCGAACAGCGGCACGGTCATGGCCTCGTCGACCAGGCGCGACGGCTCGGCCGAAAGCTCGTCGCCGTCGAGCTTGACCAGCGAGAAGGGGTCGTTCGGATCATCGACGGCTGAGGCGATCAGCGCATCGGCGCGTTCGCGCACGAGGCCGGCATCAGGACCATAGAGCAGGATGATCGGGCGGCCCGCGTCGGGGCGGGCGAGGAAGGCGTCGATCTCTTTTCCGCGCAGTGCGACCATGACCTAGATCGTCATGCCAGGAGCAACCTAAGTGCCTGCGGTGAAGAACGAGGCGAGCCGGGTGTTGATGTTCTCGGCGATCTCGTTGGCGGCACGATCCTCGGCATCACGCACCGCGCGGTTGCGGGAGAAGCGCTGATAGGAGCCGGGCATGTCGTAGGACACGCGCGAGAAGGTCGTCCCGGTCATCACCGACTTGCCGGTCGCGACCTCGATCAGATTGTACTGGCAGTCGATGCCGTAATTCTCGCTGCTCGGCAGGCCGGTATTGGGATCGATCATCAGGGAGGACTTGCTGCTGGTGAAGCGGATGTCCAGTCGGTGCGTCGGCGGCATGCCGGTGGCCGAGCCGTAGAGTTTGAACGCCAGCGCGTTGCGGACTTCGACTCCGACCCGGGCCTCGCGAGAGGCGTTCGGCTTCGAGATCGGCGGGAGATCCACCCCCATCAGCTTCTCGCGCAGGCCGGGGGTGCCGTCGGTATGCTCGGCATACATCGGTTGGAAGCACCCAGCCGTCAGCGCCGCCAATGCGGCAACCGCCAGCAAACGGGCTGCGATGCGGATCCTAGCCGACAACATTCACGATCCTCTTGGGGACGATGATCACCTTGCGGACGGGCTTGCCGTCCAGGGCCAGTTTTACCGCATCGAGCGCCAAAACGGCAGCCTCGATTTCCGGATTTTGGGCCGCTGTTGCAACCGTGACCTCACCCCGCTTCTTGCCGTTGACCTGGACCACCAGGGTCACGGCGTCTTCAACCAGCAAATCGCGTTCGATTTGCGGCCAATTGGCCTCGGAAACCAGCCCGTCATGGCCCAGGAGCTGCCAGCACTCCTCGGCCAGATGCGGCATCATCGGGGAGAACAGCTGGACCAGGATCTGGCCGGCCTCGCGGATCGCCCAAGCCAAATCTGGAGCAAGGCCGGGGGATGGCTGGCCGGCGCGCTGGAGCGTCTCGGACAGGGCGTTGGCGAATTCGCGGATATGGGCGAGGCAGACGTTGAAATGCAGCCGCTCGATGCCGGTCGTGACCTTGTCCAGCGCGCCATGGGCGGCCTTGCGCAAGGCGGTGGCGTCGGGGCCGAACGAGGCCGGCCGCGCTGCGGGCGCGGTCTTGCCAAGCTCCACGGAGTCGTTCAGGAGCCGCCACAGCCGCTGCAGGAAGCGCGAGGCGCCCTGGACGCGCTCGTCGCTCCAGATCACGTCGCGATCGGGCGGCGAGTCCGACAGCATGAACCAGCGCGCGACATCGGCGCCGTAGGTCTCGATGATGTCGTCGGGGTCGACCGTGTTCTTCTTCGACTTCGACATCTTCTCGATCGGACCGATCGTGATGTCCTCGCCGGTCGCCATCAGAACCGCGCGCCTACCGTTACCACCGACCTCGATCTTGACCTCGGCCGGTTGCACATAGGCGCCGTCGGCCTTTTGGTAGGTCTCGTGCACCACCATGCCCTGGGTGAACATGCCGGCGAACGGCTCGTCCATGGCGATGTGGCCGGTCGCCTTCATCGCGCGGACGAAGAAGCGGCTGTAGAGCAGATGCAGGATGGCGTGCTCGACGCCGCCGATATACTGGTCGACCGGCATCATCCGGTTGACGATCGCGGGGGTCGTCGGGGCGTTCTCGTTCCAGGGATCGGTGAAGCGCGCAAAATACCAGGACGAGTCCACGAAGGTGTCCATGGTATCGGTTTCGCGGCTCGCCTTGCCGCCGCATTGCGGGCAGGTGACGTGCTTCCAGGTCGGGTGATGGTCGAGCGCATTGCCCGGCTTGTCGAAGGTCGCGTCATCCGGCAGCTTGACCGGCAAGTCCGCGTCCGGCACCGGCACGACGTCGCATTTCGGGCAATGGATGATAGGGATCGGGCAACCCCAATAGCGCTGCCGCGAAATGCCCCAGTCGCGCAGCCGGAAATTGACCTGACGCTCGCCGACCGGCGCATTGCCGCGCAGCTCGTTTTCAAGGCGTTTTGCGACTTCGTCCTTGGCTTGCTCGATGGTCATCCCGTCGAGGAAGCGGGAATTGATCATGCGGCCGTCACCGTCATAGGCGGTGTCGGTGATGACAAAGGCCTTGGGATCCTGGCCCTCGGGGCACACCACCGGCGTGTTGCCGAGATTGTACTTGTTGACGAAGTCGAGGTCGCGCTGGTCATGCGCCGGGCAGCCGAAGATCGCGCCGGTGCCGTATTCCATCAGCACGAAGTTCGCGACATAGACCGGCAGCTTCCAGCTGGAATCGAACGGGTGCAGCGCGCGGATGCCGGTGTCAAAACCCTGCTTTTCCGCGGTGTCGATGATCTCCTGCGCGGTGCCCATCTTCTTGATGTCGGCGATGAACTCCGCGAGCTTCGGGTTTTTGGCGGCGGCCGCCTGCGCCAGCGGATGATCCGCCGAGATCGCCATGAACTTTGCACCGAACAGCGTGTCCGGCCGCGTCGTGAAGATCTTCAGCTCGCTCTCGCCCGCGGGGGTGGTCGCCTGATCCAGCGTGAAGCGGACCAGCAGGCCCTCGGAGCGGCCGATCCAGTTGCGCTGCATCAGCCGCACCTTGTCGGGCCAGTGGTCCAGACCGTCCAGCGCGTCGAGCAGCTCCTGCGAGTACTTCGTGATCTTGAAGACCCACTGGTTCATTTCCCGCTGTTCGACAACGGCTCCCGAACGCCAGCCGCGGCCGTCGATCACCTGCTCGTTGGCGAGCACGGTCATGTCGACCGGATCCCAGTTCACCTTGCGCTTCTCGCGCTCGGCGAGACCGGCGCGCAGGAAGTCCAGAAACAGCTTCTGCTGGTGCTTGTAATAGGAGGGATCGCAGGTCGCGATCTCGCGGCTCCAGTCCAGCGACAGCCCGATCGAGCGGAGCTGCTTCTTCATCGCGGCGATGTTGTCGTAGGTCCAGGCCTTTGGCGCGACCTTGCGCTCGATCGCGGCGTTCTCGGCCGGCAGCCCGAACGCGTCCCAGCCCATCGGGTGCAGCACGTTAAAACCCTTGGCGCGCATGAAGCGGGCCAGCACGTCGCCGAGCGTGTAATTGCGGACATGGCCGATATGGATGCGCCCGGACGGATAGGGGAACATCTCCAGCACGTAGTATTTCGGCCGCGGATCGTCGTTCTTGGAGACGAAGATCGCCTGCTCGTCCCATTGGCGTTGCCAGCGCGGTTCGGCGTCGCGGGCGTTATAGCGTTCGGAGGTCATGGAATCGTTGGGCTTTTCGTGAGTTCGGGCCGGCTAAAGAGGCCGGACTAGGCCATAAAAGCCTACAACGGGTCAATGGCTTGCCGCGCGTCAGGAACCGACCGCCCGCGTCATCTCGGCAAGTGCGGTCGCCGCAATCGCGTCATGGCTGCCGGGCCGGCTAGCCCGCCATCGCGATCTCGCCCGTGGCGCCCTCGATCCGCAAAATGCCGTGTTGGACGACATTGTTGCGGCCGCGGTGCTTGGCGGCGTAGAGCGCCGCGTCGGCGGCTTCGATCAGATCGCCCGGACGCAAGGTCTCGTTGGGCCGCGTCGCGGCCACGCCGATCGAGACCGTGACGATCATGTGAGCGGACGTGATGTGGGGCAGGCAGAGCTTCAGCACGGCCGCGCGCACCAGCTCGCCGATCTCGACCGCGCGCATCACGTCGGTGTTGGGCAGCAACAGGCAGAATTCTTCGCCGCCGTAACGCGCGGCAAAGCCCATGGTGTCGGCGGCGATGCCGGACAGCGACTCGCCGAGCCGGGTCAGGCAAGAGTCGCCCTCGAGATGGCCATAGGTGTCGTTGAACAGCTTGAAATGGTCGACGTCGATCATCAGCAGCGCGAGCTCGCTGCCATATTGCTGCGCGCGCATCCATTCGAAGTCGAGACGACTCTGAAAGCCGCGGCGATTGGCGAGCCCCGACAGCATGTCGATCGAGGCCATCACGGTCAGCCGGTCGTTGCTCGCGATCAACTCGCGCTCGCGCTGGCTGAGCTGCGCGGCCATGGCGTTGAACGCGCGCGCCAGCGGCACGAATTCGGATGGCAGGCGATTGCGCGCCGCGCGCGCCGACAGGTCGCCCTCGCCAAGGCGCTTGGCCATGTCCGCCAGCATCTCGATCGGGTTGATCACCAGCTTCTCGGCGGCGATCAGCGCACCGAGCAGCACGAACATCACGACGAAGGCAAGCTGGAGATAGGCGGTGCGGATATCGCGGCTGACCGCCGCAGACACCTTGTCCTCGTCGATGCTGGCGATCAGGCGGGCATTGGTGCCGGCAATGCGGGTGAAGCTGACCGCGCGCTGCGAGCCGTCGGCGGCGAGGAACGACAGCGAGCCCTCGTCCTGGTCCGAACGGAGCGCCATGTCGGCAATCGCCGCCATCAGCGGCATGTTGTCGAGCGGACGTCCGACTGCGCTGCGCTGATCGGCGGGCGCAGCCAGCACGGTGCCGGCGCTGTCGACCAGCACCGCCGTGATGCCGGGACGGCCGCCAAGATTGTTCATGACCTTCGACATCCAGTCGAGATTGACGGTCGCGAGCACGACGGCGTCAGCGACGCCGCTGAACGCAGAGACCGGATACACCGCCATCACAGTCGGCGACGGCACCGGCTGCGACATGATGAAGTCCGACAGCACGAAGCGGCCGGTCTCCTGCGCCTGCTGGAAATAGGGGCGCTCGCTGAGGTCGAGGCCGACATACATATTGTTGGTCGCGCACTGGATGCGGCCGTCCTGGCCGGCGATCAAGAGCGTGCGGATCCAGGGAAGGCTCGTCGGCAGGCTGGCGCGCAGCACGTCGCAGCTTTTGCTGACACCGCCGGCGGAGGCGCGGATAAAGGCTTCCGATTTCAGGATGGTCTCGACCGACGAGATCACTTCGCGCTGCGCATCGGCGCTATGCCTCGCCACGGTGGTGAATTCGGTCGTGGCCTGCGCGATCTGTTTGGTACGCGTGTCCTCGAGCGAACGGATCCGCTCGAGCATCAAGGGAGCGACCAGAATCACCGCGAGCAACGCAAGCCGCGCCCGGATTCCGAGGACCTGCTTGAGTTTTGCTCGCTTGCGGTTGAAACTGACGTTTGCCATCTTCGCTGCCCACCCCAATCGGCAAGGTAAAGCGAAGGGTTCAAAAACCCTTTCTTGAACTCGGTAAAATTGGAACTAACTCCGTCACTCCTGCAGCCGATCGATGTGATGACAGAAGCCAACGCCGCGCCGGTAACCGGCCATTCACCAAACGCGCTCGCCGCCGTCGAGGCGGAAATCGCGCGTGCCTGCAAGGACGCGCGGCGCGAGCGCGCCTCGGTCACGCTGATCGCGGTATCCAAGACCTTTGCCGCGGATGCAATTATCCCCGTCATCGGCGCCGGACAGCGCGTATTCGGCGAGAATCGCGTGCAGGAGACCAAAGGCAAATGGCCGCAGTTAACCTCTGTTTACCCCGGTATCGCGCTGCATCTGATCGGGCCGCTGCAATCGAACAAGGCGAAAGAGGCGGTGGCGCTGTTCGACGCCATCCATTCGGTTGACCGTCCGAGCATTTGCCAGGCGTTAGCCAAGGAAATCGAATCCCAGAAAAAGCACCCGCAATTGTTCGTCCAGATCAACACCGGTGAGGAGCCGCAGAAGGCCGGCATCGCGCCGGGTGAGGCCGATGCCTTCCTCGCGAGCTGCCGCGACACCTATGGGCTGACGATCTCCGGGCTGATGTGCATCCCACCGGTGGACGAGCCGCCGGCGGCGCATTTCGCGCTCACCGCCAAGATCGCCGCGCGCAACGGACTGAGTAATCTGTCGATGGGCATGAGCGCGGACTATGCCACCGCCATCATGCTCGGCGCCACGCATGTCCGCGTGGGCAGCGCGATCTTCGGGCACAGGTAATAGTCGTCAGCGACGGCCGGGAGCCATACGAACTCGCAATGACGCCTGGAGAGATACGTCCTCACCCGATGATGATGCGTGTTCGTGGTCCCAATCGCCGCAGCAATTGCAGCATCGCTGATTTCGTCATGGAGACACAGCCTGCGGTTGGCGCAAAATTGTCGCGGACCAGGTGCAAAAACACCGCGCTGCCGCGGCCGGCGATGCGTGGCCGCCTGTTGTGGTCGATCTCGATGATGAAATCATAGAGATGGTCGGTGCGCTTGAGCCGGTCGCCGCCCTGCCCGCTTCCGCGCCGGATCCACTGGTTGTAGTGGCGGTCGCCGGGGTCCTCGCACCAGGCATCCGCGCCGGTGATGATCCGGGCCGGCAGAAATGTTTGCGGCCGGCTGTGGCGGTCGCCCCGCCACCACAATTGCCGCGGCCGGTAGCTGCCTCTGGGGGTGCCGCCATCGCCCTCGCGCTTGTTGGCCAAAATGCCGCCGCGCCCCAGCGCCACTGGGATCGTCAGTGGTCCGGCGGTGAGCCAGCCCCGGCGCGGATTGCCGGCCGCGGCCTTAACGCGGATCGCCGCCAGCGGGCCGAAGCGCCGCCTTTGAATGTAACCGCTTGAATTAGCTTTGTTTTTCATGTGAAAGCGCAGTGTCGAATTCATTACAGGACATTCATCAAACCGCCCTGCTATTCTGGGTTAAAGTAATTCCAGCTTGTGAATCGGTAACAGCCCACTACTTCAACACGAACAACAATAAAAATAGCGACCCCAAAAACTTCCCACTACGGTTGAGTGCGGCATGTATGCGCGCCGAGCCGGACCCCAAAAGGATGACCCCCTATGGCCAATGCCCGCAAGATCCTGATCGTGGATGACGATACCGATCTGCGCGATACGTTGGTGGAGCAATTATCGCTACACGAAGAATTTGAAGCCTCGGCCGTGGATACCGGCGCCAAGGGTGCGAGCGCCGCAAAGGCCAACGCCCCCGATCTGGTGCTGATGGACGTCGGCCTCCCCGACACCGATGGCCGCGAGGTGGTCCGCTCCCTGCGCAAGGGCGGCTTCAAGGCGCCGATCATCATGCTCACCGGGCATGACACCGATTCCGACACGATTTTGGGCCTGGAATCCGGCGCCAACGACTACGTGGCAAAACCCTTCCGCTTTGCCGTGCTGCTGGCCCGCATCCGCGCCCAGCTGCGCCAGCACGAGGCCAGCGAGGACGCGGTGTTCTCGGTCGGGCCCTATTCTTTCCGTCCCGGCTCCAAGATGCTGACCGCGGCCAATGCCCGCAAGGTCCGGCTGACGGAGAAAGAGACGGCGATCCTGCGCTTCCTCTACCGGGCCGGCCAGATGCCGGTCTCGCGCGAGACCCTGCTGCAGGAGGTGTGGGGCTACAATTCCGGCGTCACCACCCACACGCTGGAAACCCACATCTACCGACTCCGCCAGAAGATCGAGAAGGACGCCGCCAATCCGGAAATCCTGGTGACGGAAGCCGGTGGCTACAAGCTGGTGCCGTGATACGCTTGATGGGCGTGCGAATCGTTTGAGATCGCGCGCCCTTGAGCCTCGGACCTGAATGTCAATCGACGACGACGTAGCGCTGCTCGAGCGTGTCCCGACACTGCGCCTGTTGGGAGACGCCTCGCTGCGCATGCTGGCGATCGGCTCCGAGCAGCGTGACTTCGTCCGCGGCGACGTCCTGTTCAATCTCGGTGACGATGCCGATGCCGGCTTCGTGGTCCAGCGCGGCGCCTTTCGCGTCGATGACGGTGCCGGCGCCGAGATGATCGCGGGGCCCGGCACGCTGATCGGCGAGCTCGCGCTGGTCGTTCCGATGAAGCGGCCCTCGGGCGCGGTCGCGCTGGAGCATTCCTCGGTCATCCGCGTGGCGCGCAGCCTGTTTCAGCGCGTGCTCGAAAGCGATCCCGCCGCCGCGCTCCGGCTTCGGGACGAATTCGCGATCCGCTCCAGCCAGATCGCCAGCGACATATTGATGGCGGGCAGCAAGCTCAGCACGTGAGCTGTCGTAGCCCGGATGGAGCGTAGCGCAATCCGGGATTCGCGCCTCCGGAAATACCGCCCCGGATTTCGCTGCGCTGCATCCGGGCTACAGGCACGGCGAGATCACACCTCCAGCGTCACCGTCACCGGAACATGGTCCGACGGCCGCTCCCAACTGCGGGCGTCGCGCAAGATCGTGAAATCGCTGACCGCGTCTTTCAGCGCGCGCGACACCCAGATGTGGTCGAGCCTGCGGCCGCGGTCGCCGACGGTCCAGTCGGCGGAGCGATAGCTCCACCAGGTATAGACTTTTTCCGACATCGCAATGCGTTCGCGTGCGACGTCGATCCATTCGCCCGCGTTCAGCGCGGCGTTGAGCTTCTCGGTTTCGACCGGCGTGTGCGACACCACCTTCAACAGCTGCTTGTGCGACCACACGTCGTTCTCGTGCGGCGCGACGTTGAGGTCGCCGACCAGGATGTGCCGGTCATCGCCGCGCGGATGCAGCGGTTCGCAGGCCGTCATCTCGTCGAGGAAGCGAAGCTTGTGGTCGAATTTTTCGTTCAGCGCCGGATCGGGAATGTCGCCGCCCGCGGGCACGTAGAAATTATGCACCACCAGCGGCTTTGCGATTTGCGCCTTCTCGCCAAACGACACCGAGATGTGGCGTGAATCAATCTTGTCGCAGAAGGTGCGGATGTCCTTGGACTCGAACGGAATCCTGGAGACGATGGCGACGCCGTGATAGCCCTTCTGCCCGTTCAGCGCGACGTGCTCATAGCCGAGCCGCTTGAAGCGCTTCAGCGGGAAGGCGTCGTCGATGCACTTGGTCTCCTGCAGACACAGCACGTCCGGCCGCGCGCTCTTGAGAAACTTCGCGACCAGATCGATGCGCAGCCGCACCGAATTGATGTTCCAGGTTGTCAGGGAAAGACGCATGAGAATTGCGTCTTAGCATGGATTGGCGTGAGCGAAATGCTTGTCCACAGCGGCAGAATTGCAGGGTGGGCAAAGCGACTTGTCCGCCGTAGCTCGGAGAGCGAAGGCGGAAGCGTGCCCACCATGCTGACCACGAGGAGGAAAGATGGTGGGCACGGCGTAAGCGCGCCTTTGCCCACCCTACGGCGATCGGGCGCTCAGCCCGGTGACGGTATATTGTAATTGGTGAAGTCGATCTTGAACATATTGGGATCGAGCTTCTTGCCCGCATCGAGATTATAGACCGCAATCGTGGTGTCGTAACCTTGCGGGTCGGTGACGGTCCATTGCTTCAGCTGGCCGTCCTTGGCGCCGATCATGAGCATGAGGCGGCTGGTACCGACGAGGGCCTGCTTCTCTTCGATCGTAACGCTGACAAAGACGTCGTCGGCGGTGACGTTGACGACGTTGGTGTCCTTCATCAGGTCGATGCGGTCCGACAGCAGGAAACGCAACGGCGTCTGCGACAGCGGATAGACGTCCTGCGTGGCGAGCTTGCGGTCGCGCACCACGACCGACGAGCCGTCGGCGACGATGTCGATCGGGCTCGGCGGGTCATATTCGAAGCGCACCTTGCCCGGCTTCTGGATGTAGAAATCGCCTTGCGTCTTGCTGCCGTCCGGACCGACCTGGACGAAGTTTCCGGCCAGCGTCGAGAGCGACGACAGATACGCGCTGACCTTGGCGGCCTGCGCCTTCTGGTTAGCATCGAAGGTCTGGAAGATGCTGCTCGGCACGTTGCGGCGCGGATCCGGAATCACCGGATTCGGCGGTGCCTGGGTCGCACCCGTCGTCGACGGTCCCGCCGACGCAGCGCTATCGCGGCCTTTCGGTGCCGGCTTCGGCACCGGCACGGTCTGCGCGAACGAGGCTGCGGTCACCATGGCTGCGGTGACGAGAAGCACGCCGGCCACGCGCGCGCTTCGCGCAGCGATGGCGGCAGTGAATTGAATCTCGGGATGTCTGATCAACGCGTCGTCCTGTGTGGCTGGGCGTCGTTTTAGCGTGATTTCGGGCAAAAGCAGATAACGTTTTTGCGTGAAACAGTGTTTTGAGGCGGTCCGCCTCACATGTGGCTGTCTTCTTCCTCGACCAGGATCTCGCGCTTGCCGGCGTGGTTGGCGGGTCCGACAATGCCTTCCAGTTCCATGCGCTCCATCAGCGATGCGGCGCGGTTGTAGCCGATTTGCAGGCGGCGCTGGATGTAGCTGGTCGAGGCCTTGCGGTCGCGTTTGACGATGGCAACGGCCTGCGAGAACAGATCGCCGCCGCCATCGGCGCCCATGGCGGAAGCGTCGAACACCGCGCCATCCTCGTCCTCGCTGGGCTCTTCGGCCGTGACCGCCTCGAGATATTCCGGCTGGCCCTGGGTCTTGAGGTGGCGCACCACCTTCTCGACTTCCTCGTCCGACGCGAAAGGTCCGTGCACGCGGCTGATGCGGCCGCCGCCGGCCATGTAGAGCATGTCGCCCTGGCCGAGCAGTTGTTCGGCACCCATTTCGCCGAGAATGGTGCGGCTGTCGATCTTGGATGTGACCTGGAACGCGATGCGGGTCGGAAAGTTCGCCTTGATGGTGCCGGTGATGACGTCGACCGACGGACGCTGGGTGGCGAGGATCACGTGCAGGCCGGCAGCGCGCGCCATCTGGGCCAGCCGTTGCACCGCGCCTTCGATGTCCTTGCCCGCAACCATCATCAGGTCGGCCATTTCGTCGACGATGATGACGATGTAGGGCAGCGGCTCCAGCGAGAGCTTTTCTTCCTCGTAGATCGCCTTGCCGGTTTCCTTGTCGAAGCCGGTGTGCACCGTGCGCGTCGGTTCTTCGCCCTTGGCTTTCATTTCGAGCAGGCGCGCATTGTAGCCGTCGATGTTGCGGACACCGAGCTTGGCCATGTTCTTGTAGCGCTCCTCCATCTCGCGCACGGCCCATTTCAGTGCGACCACCGCCTTCTTCGGATCGGTGACGACGGGGGTGAGCAGATGCGGGATGCCGTCATAGACGGACAGTTCGAGCATCTTCGGGTCGACCATGATCAACCGGCACTGGTCGGGACGCAGCCGGTAGACCAGACTGAGAATCATGGTGTTGATCGCGACCGATTTGCCGGAGCCGGTGGTGCCCGCGATCAGCATGTGCGGCGTGCGCGCGAGATCGATGATGACGGGATCGCCGCCGATGGTCTTGCCGAGGCAGAGCGGCAGCTTGGCGACCGTGTCCACGGTCTCCTTGGCGACCAGCAGCTCGCGCAGATAGACCTTTTCGCGATGGGCGTTCGGCAGTTCGATACCGATGGCGTTGCGGCCGGGGACGACGGCGACGCGCGCCGACAGCGCGCTCATCGAGCGGGCGATGTCGTCGGACAATCCAATCACGCGCGACGATTTGATGCCGGGTGCGGGCTCAAGTTCGTACAACGTGACGACGGGGCCGGGATTGGACTTCACGATCTCGCCGCGCACGCCGAAATCCTGCAGCACGCCTTCGAGCGCGCGCGAATTGGCCTCCAGCTCGGCCTTGCTGAGCGGCTGGCGATCGCCGGCCTTGGGCGCGGCCAGCACGGACACGGACGGCAGCTCGAACTTGTCGGAGGATTTCTTGGGCGCAGCCTTCGGTGCGGCCTTCTTGCGCGGTGCGCGCGCGGCCGGCACCTCCTCTTCCTCCTCTTCGTCTTCGTGCTCGTCCTCGTAATCCTCGTCCTCGGACGGCGGCGAGATCGAAGGCGCTGCGCGGCCGCCGAGATTGGGTTCCTGCCGGTTGAACGCAACCGCCTTCGCCTTCGGCGCGCTCGAGACCAGCGCGCGATAGGCGGTGCCGAGCAGCCAGATCAGCCGCGCCTTGGTGCTCATCAGCGCATGGAACAGCCAGCCCAGCGACACCGAGCCGCGATCGTTGTCTTCGTCTTCGTCGAGCGGCGTATCCTCGTCCTCGAGCGAGGCGAGCTCTTCGTCGTGCTCGCGCGCGCCGAGGCCGCAGGCGATCAGGAAAGTCACGGCCAGCGCGCCGAACAGGATGACACCCAGGATGATGCGGTAGATCGCGCCGGGCGGTCCGAAGATCACCGCGGGCGCGCGCACCAGCGCATCGCCGACCACGCCGCCGAGCCCGGTCGGCAGCGGCCAGGCGCCGCCATGCGGCCAGCAGCTGACAAAGCCGGCCGCGATCACCGTGCAGAGAATCCAGCAGCCGAGCCGCAGCGCTTCGCGGTCGAACGGCCGGTGGGTCATCATGCGCCAGCCCCACACCGCGACGGTCAGGATCAGCATGATCGCGCCGAGCCCGAGGATTTGCATCGCGAGGTCGGCACCGATCGCGCCGGCATAGCCCAGAATATTGCGGATCGGCCGCGAGGTGGCGTGGCTGAGGCTCGGATCCTGCACCGACCAGGTCATCAGCGCGGCAGACGCTGTACCCGATAGCGCGATCAGCCCGAGGCCGGTGAGCTCGCGCACGCGGCGGCTCAGCGCCTCGCGGATCGATGGCGGCAGATGGCCAACCATGGGAATGACGCGTTCGATTGTCGACATGCTCATGGGCCCGCCTAACCCAGAGTCTCGACCAGGCGGTGCAGTGCCTGAGCCGTGGTCTCATTGTCCTGTACCAGCGCCAGGCGAATGTAGCCGGCACCGGGATTGAAGCCGTCGGGCTGACGCCGCGCCAGATAGGAGCCCGGCACCACGCGCACGCCGGCTTCCTTGAAGAGCTTGAGCGTGATCGAGACGTCGTCGCCGAGCTCCGACGTGTTGAGCCAGACGCAGAAGCCTGCGTCGGGCCGGCGATAGCCGTAACGATTGCCGATGATCTGGTCGGCGAGATCGAACTTGATCCGGTAGAGCCTGCGATTCTCCTCGACATGCGCCTCGTCGCCATAGGCGACGGTCGCGACATGCTGGAGCGGCACCGGCACCTGCGGCGCCGCGATGTTGCGCAGCTCCAGGAACGTGCCGATGAGCTTCTTGTCGCCGGCGGCGAAGCCGACGCGCAGGCCCGGCAGGTTGGAGCGCTTCGACAGCGACTGGAACGCAAGCACGCGGGTGAAATCGGGCCCAGCGCATTCGAGCGCGCTGCCCGGTGCCTGGCGGGTGTAGATTTCGGAGTAGCACTCGTCGCTCAGGATCACGAAGCCGTAGCGGTCGGAGAGGCCCTTCAGGCGCGTGAAATAATCGCGCGACGCGACCGAGCCCTGCGGATTGGCGGGCGAGGCCAGATAGAACGCCACCGTACGTGCCAGCGTCGCCTCGTCGATGGCGTCGAGATCGGGCAGGAAGCCGTTTTCGATCGTCGTCGGCAGGTAGACCGGCTCGCAAGCCGCGGCGCCGGCCCCGGCGCCATAGACCGGATAAAACGGGTTCGGCATCAGGATGGCGGGCTTGCCGGGACGTGGGCCGACATAGCGCGCGGCTGCGATCGCGGCCAGGAACAGCCCTTCCCGGCTGCCATTGAGGACGAGAATCTCGCTCTCGGGGTCGAGCGGTCGCGGCAGCTTGAAGCGCGACGACAACCAGGCACCCGCGGCTTTGCGGAACGGGTCGGTGCCCTTGTTCATGGGGTAACGGCCGAAATCGGCGATGTGCTTGGCCAGCACCGGGCCGACGAAATCGGGAACCGGATGCTGTGGCTCGCCGACTGCGAGTGAAATCAACGGCTTGCCGGGCTGATGCGGCGCCAGTAGCTCGTTCAGCCGGACGAAGGGCGAGCGTTCGGTATCGGAGCTTCCACTGCCCTGCGGCGCTCGGGATGAAGCGGTCATAGCCATTCGTTGGGCGCCAGCACTCTTGGAACAGCCGGTCGCACGAGCGCACCGGCGGGAAGCGGTTCAGTTCACCATAGATAGGGCGAGGTTAAGACGCGATTAACCATCGGTCTTCCGCGCCATCAAGAGTCATTTCCGTGACCCTGATCGGAGGTCCGCCCCGTCCAGAGCGGGATGGCGGTGCTGGTCTCACCTCTCCCGCTTGCGGGAGAGGTCGGCGCGTCCGGGCGATGCGAAGCATCGTCCCGCGTGCCGGGTGAGGGTTCTCTCAACGCAGGGACTATCCCGATGTTGAGCCACCCTTTCCCCAACCCTCCCCCGCAAGCGGGGGAGGGAGCGCACCGTCATCTGGGCCTAATGCCCCGGCAACTTCTCGAATGCCGGCATGCCCGACGGGATCGCGTTGAACTCCTGCTTGTCGCAGGTGTAGATCGCCATCTGCGGATGGAACTGCGCCGGCTCGTCCAGCGTGCCGACCTTCAAGACCGCCGCCGGCAGTCCCGGGACTTTTGTCACCAGATGGGTGCCGCATTCGGCGCAGAATTCGCGCGTCACGGCGCGGGCGAGATCCTTCCGCGTGAACTGCTTGGGCTGGCCGGTGATGTAGGTGAAGCCCGCCGCCGGCATCGCAATGAACAGGTTCGGCGCGCCGCCCGAGATGTACTGGCACTCGCGGCAATGACACTCCGCCTGCATCATCGGGTCGCCCTCGGCCACGTAGCGCACTTCGCCGCAATAGCATCCGCCTTCCAAACGCATGACGACCTCCCGATTATTGTTGGTTGTGGTCGATATTTCTGCGCCGGCCGCTTCGAATGGCAACCTTTTTCTTCGCGCCGTCGCCGTCCAAAAAGAAAGGGGCTCCAACTTGCGCTGGAGCCCCTCAACGGTCGGGGCATTGCCGGGTATGTGCCCAAACCGTAGTTGTGGGTGCGATCCCCGGGAGGATCGCGCCCCGGGAGGAGAGTTACATGTTGTAGGCGCGCTCGGTGTGCTCGGTGATGTCGAGGCCTTCACGCTCGGTCTCGACATTCGCGCGGAGCCCAACGATCACGTCGACGACCTTGTAGAGGATCGCCGAACCGATGCCCGACCACACCAGCGTGGTGCAGACGGCCTCGATCTGGGAGATCATCTGCGCCGTGAAGTCGTAATCGGCAACCTTGGGCGGGATCGCGGTGTAGTCGATGATGCCCGCACCACCGAGAGCCGGATTGACCAGGATGCCGGTGCCGAGAGCGCCGATGATGCCGCCGATGCAATGCACGCCGAACACGTCGAGCGAGTCGTCGTAGCCGAGCGCGTTCTTCACGACGGTGCAGAAGAACAGGCAGACCACGCCGACGACCAGGCCGAGGACGATCGCACCCATCACGCCGGAGAAGCCGGCCGCAGGCGTCACCGCCACGAGGCCCGCGACAGCGCCGGAGATGACGCCGAGCACCGACGGGTGACCCTTGATGATCCACTCCGCGAACATCCACGACAGCGCGGCGGCTGCAGTGGCGACAAAGGAGTTGGTCATGGCAAGCGCAGCGCCGCCGTTGGCTTCCAGGTTGGAGCCGGCGTTGAAGCCGAACCAGCCGACCCAGAGCAGCGAGGCGCCGATCATCGACATGGTCAGCGAGTGCGGAGCCATCAGCTCCTTGCCGTAGCCGGTGCGCTTGCCGATCAGGAGAGCGCCGACGAGACCTGCGATGCCGGCGTTGATGTGCACCACCGTGCCGCCAGCGAAGTCGATCGCGCCCTTCTTGAAGATCCAGCCGGCGTCGGCGTTGATCTCGTCGAGCTTGGCCTGGGCCGCGGTCTTCGCCGCTCCGTCAGCCGCAGCAGCGAGTGCCTTGGCCGCATCCTGGATCGCGTCCGGGCCGGGCCAGTACCAGACCATGTGCGCGATCGGGAAGTAGATCAGCGTGACCCAGAGCGGGATGAACAGGGCGATCGCCGAGAACTTCATGCGCTCGGCGAAGGCGCCGACGATGAGGGCGGGCGTGATCGCCGCGAAGGTCATCTGGAAGCACACATAAACGAGCTCCGAGATGTTGGCGTCGACGCTGAAGGTCGCAGCCTTCGAGTCGGTCGTGACGCCCATCATGAAGGCTTTGGAGAAGCCACCGATGAAGTCGGAGCCGCCGGTGAAGGCCAGGCTGTAGCCGTACACGGCCCAGATCACGGTGACGACGCAGACTGTGTAGAAGACCTGCATCAGGACAGAGAGCATGTTCTTGGAACGGACGAGGCCGCCGTAGAACAGCGCGAGACCCGGGATCGTCATCAACAGCACGAGCACTGTCGATGTCAGCATCCAGGCGTTGTCTCCCTTATTGACCGTTGGCTCGGCATAGGCTGCGGTCGCAGCGAACAGGCCGACTGCGAGAGCCGCCAATCCCGCGCCATAGGGACGCTTAAACGTCATTTCATTTACTCCTGATTGAATTTTTGCTTGAGCGCGAAATCAAAGGGCCGCGGCGTCGGCCTCGCCGGTGCGGATGCGAACCGCATGGTCGAGGTTGATGACGAAGATCTTGCCGTCGCCGATCTGTCCGGTTTTCGCGGCGGTCGTGATGGCGTCGATGGTCTTGTCGACCTGGTCGGAGGCGACTGCGACCTCGATCTTGATCTTGGGCAGGAAGCTCACGGCATATTCGGCGCCGCGGTAGATTTCCGTATGGCCTTTCTGACGGCCATATCCCTTGACTTCCGTCACCGTGAGACCGTGAACGCCAATGGCGGTCAGGGCGTCCCGGACTTCTTCCAGCTTGAATGGCTTGATAATCGCCATAACAATTTTCATGGGTCCTATCCCCGCTTGGGCCCGGTCCGGACGTGGCCGGGCGCTTCTCGACTGGTTCGCCACGAGGGAGAAAGTTCACTACGCGGGCACAGCCACGCCCCCTAGAATCAAATGCCGTGCCAGATCGGGCGCGTTGGCTAACGGACTATGAAAACGGGGGTTTTCGCGTTTGACGGGTATTGTGCTGCGGTGCGCTAATACGTCGCGCTCAATACGTGATCACACCTGGTCAAAATGTAGGCAAGACAGGCTGCCGACACAATGTTGCTCACGCGTCGGGCAGCCGATGGGTATCTAATTACAGAAAATTGGTTCGTCGTGATGTAAAATGTCGAGCCTCCGAAGTCGTGCTCACGGGATGCGCGCGGCAGACCCGCTGGCCCGGGCCGGACGAAGCGTGCCGGACGGTATCAGGCTGAAGCTCCGTGTCGGACCGTCACGCGGCGACGCGCTCGGTAATCACCCTGTCGATCAATCCCCATTCGACCCCCTGCTGCGCGGTCATGAAGTGGTCGCGGTCCAGGGTGCGTTCCACCTCCTCCACGGGCCGCCGGCAATGCTGCGCATAGAGCCGGATGAGGCGCCGCTTGGTCTCTTGCATTTCGGTGGCGTGGATCAGGATGTCGGACGCCTGGCCCTGAAAGCCGCCGAGAGGCTGGTGCACGTGAAGGCTTGCGTTGGGCAGGGCGGCGCGGTGACCGGGTTCGCCGGCCATCAGCAGGAACGAGCCCATCGAGCGCGCCGTGCCCATGCACAGCGTGTGGACCGGCGCCTTGATGAACTGCATGGTGTCGTACATCGCCAGCCCACTGGTGACCACGCCGCCATAGGAGTTGATGTAGAGGTTGATCGGCTTGTTCGGATTCTCCGCCTCCAGGAACAGCAATTGCGCGCAGACCAGTCCGGACATCGCGTCATTGACCTCGCCGTTGAGGAAGATGATGCGCTCGCGCAACAGCCGCGAATAGATGTCGAAGGATCGCTCGCCGCGGGTGGATTGTTCGACGACCATAGGGACGAGCTGAAGCATGTCGCGCATCGGCGACCTCCATGTCTGCAGGTGATGACGTCTGTTGTTGTCAGGCCGCCGCACGCATCAGGCAGCAATTGCTGTTGGCCGGCTGCGGCAGCTTCACGCCTTCCTCGCAGCCCTGCTGGATGATGCGAAAACGAGTCCCGCCGTCCTCGTTCGGTTCGAGCCGGAAGATGACGTGGCTTTCGCGAAACGGCGGTTCGGAATCGCGAAGCCGGTAGCGCACCTCTTCGCCCGGGATCGACGATTCCGCCTCGGCGCCCGCAAGGTCGGAGTTCGGCAGCCAGCGCTCGCGCAATTCGGGAATGGTCACGGCGCGCCAGACTTTTGTCGGCGGTGCATCGAAATCGAATTCGAGCACCAGCTTCGCGTCGGGACGGTCAGGCTTCACGGCGTCGCTCATTGATCCATATCCCTCAAGAGGTCGGCAAGTGCTTCCATGCGCTTCGGCCAGTAGGCCCGGTAGCGCGCAAGCCATCCCCCGATGGCGACGATTCCGTCGGGGTCGACTTCGTAATTCACAAAGCGGCCCTGCCGCTGCTCACGCACCAGGCCTGCCGCGCGCAGCACCGAAAGGTGCTGCGACATCGCCGGTTGGCTGATCTCCAGCCCGTCGCGCAAGGCGCTGGCGTTCTGGCTGCCGCCCGCGAGCTTCTCAAAGACCTTTCGGCGCGTCGGGTCGGCCAGCGCCTTGAAGATGTCGGCTTCGATCATGACAAACACATAAGCACAAGCTTATGTGTTGCGCAAGCGCCGAGTGATCTCAGGCGGTTTGGTGGTCCGAATGGCCCCTACTGCAACGCTTCGCCGTGCTGCGAAATGTCGAGTCCCTCGAGTTCGTGCTCGCGCGATACACGCAGGGGCACGAACAGACCGACCAGCTTGAGGAGAAGGAAGCTCACGCCGGCCGACCAGACGAAGGTGACGGCAACCCCGTAGAGCTGGATCAGCAACTGTTGCGGATGGCCCTCGATCAGGCCCGCGGTGCCGCCGATCGCGCTGGTCGCGAACACGCCGGCGAGCAGCGTGCCGGTCAGCCCGCCGATGCCATGGACGCCGAACACGTCAAGCGAGTCGTCGTAATCGAAGCGGTGCTTCAGCCAGGTGCAGGCCCAGTAGCAGATCGCGCCTGCGGCGATGCCGATGACAATGCCGTGCCATGGCGCGACGAAGCCCGAGGCCGGCGTGATGGTCCCGAGACCTGCCACCGCGCCCGAGATCATGCCGAGCACCGAGGGCTTGCGCCGCGCCGACCATTCGATCGCGCCCCAGGTCAGCGCGCCGGAGCAGGCCGCGAGATGCGTCGCGATGATCGCCATCACCGCGCGCGAATTGGCCGCGCCTGCCGAGCCGCCGTTGAAGCCGAACCAGCCGACCCACAACAGGCCGGTGCCCATCACCGCGAGCGAGAGATCGAACGGCGACAGATTTTCAGTGCCGTAGCCGTGACGCCGTCCCATCACCTTTGCCGCGACGAGGCCGCCGGTACCGGCCGACAGAT
This sequence comes from Bradyrhizobium sp. Kon10, assembly GCF_055807395.1. NCBI lineage: Bacteria > Pseudomonadati > Pseudomonadota > Alphaproteobacteria > Hyphomicrobiales > Nitrobacteraceae > Bradyrhizobium > Bradyrhizobium sp. Kon10. The sequence continues at coordinate 31,761 of NZ_JBVVOZ010000023.1, forward strand.
GCACGACGAGGCCGCCAGCGAAATCGAGTACGCCCATGCTGTTGAGGAAGCCGCCGCCCCAGACCCAATGCGCCAGCGGAATGTAGACAAAGATGAACCAGGCGACCGAGAACAGCAGATAGGCGGAGAACCGCATCCGATCGGCGACCGACCCCGCGACCAGCGCCACCGTGATGATCGCAAACGTCATCTGGTACAGCATGAACAGCGATTCCGGGATCGTCTTCGCCGCCGGGTTGACGCTGTCCATGGTCATGCCGGCGAGAAACCAGCGGTCGAGCGTGCCGATCCACGGACCGTCACCGACGAAGCACAGCGAATAGCCGAACGCGACCCAGAGAATCGAGATCATCGTCACCGCGGCGAGACTCTGCGCCATGGTCGCGAGCACGTTCTTCTTGCGCACCATGCCGGAGTAGAACAGCGCAAGCCCGGGGATCGTCATCATCAGCACCAGCGCGGTGGCGACGATCATCCAGGCAGTGTCGGCGGTGTTGATCCCGGAGCTCGCAGCGTGTGCCGGCGCGGCCACGACGGACACAAATCCGATCGGCGCAGCCATAGCAGCTGCGCGGCGCAACAATCCCGCCATGTCATTTCCCCCAGCATAGAATTTGCGTCGCACGAAATGGCGTCGTTGCCCGGTGCGATCGAAGAAGACGGTCTCTAGAGCGCGTCGCTGTCGGTTTCGCCGGTGCGGATGCGCAGGGCGTGGTCGATCGGCGTGACGAAGATCTTGCCGTCGCCGATCTGTCCCGTCCGCGCCGACGCGGTGATCACGCCGACGGCCTTCTCGGCGATGTCGGAGGCGACCGCGATTTCGATTCTCAGCTTGGGCAGGAAGTTCACGACATATTCGGCGCCGCGATAGATCTCGGTGTGGCCCTTCTGCCGGCCGTAGCCCTTCACCTCAGTCACGGTCATGCCGTGGACTCCGATCGCCGTGAGCGCCTGACGGACTTCATCGAGCTTGAAGGGTTTGATGATCGCGACGACGAGTTTCATGGTCAGGCCTGTTCCCCGGGATTCGGCGCGCCGTATGTCCCCGGCGCTGCGTCAATCTGGCATCTTTCTGGGCAAATGGCATAAAAAACTTGCAGACTGAAGCGGAAAAACGCGTCCGGCCACAGGCCGCCGCCTCTGTACAGGGCAGCCGTTCATCCCCCACAATACATTTTTGGCATGGATGCGGTGAACCCGCGCGCGCCGAACGGTACAAAAGTATTTTGGGGGGCGTTCATGACGAACTGGTTCTACGCATCCGAGGGCAAGCAGCAGGGCCCCTATCCGGACGGCCAATTCCGCGACCTCGTCGCCCAGGGCGTCGTCCGTCCCGATACGCTGGTGTGGTCCGAGGGCATGGCGGGCTGGCAGAAGGCCGCCGAAATTCCGGGACTGATCGGCGGCGGCGGAGCGCCACCGATGATGCCAGCCGGCGGTCCGCCGATGATGGGCTCCGGTGGCTACGCCGGCGGCGGAGGCGGAGGGTCGCTCTCGGTCGATTTCGGCATCCTCGAGTTCACCTGGCGGACCATCGTGGCGCTGATCGGCATGTGCTTGATCATCCCGGTGCCGTGGGTGTTCGTCTGGTACACGAAATGGATCGTGTCCTGCGTGAAAGTCCCGGGACGGCCGAACCTCTCCTTCACGGGGAGTGCCATGGCGATCGTGCCCTGGTTCTTCGGCTTCATCGTTCTGGCGATTGTCGTCGGCTACACCGGCATCCAGGTGCTGAGCACCGCATTCTACATCGTCCAGATCGTGCTCTACTGGATGTTGCTCAAATGGATGGTTGCGAACCTCGCCTCCAATGGCCAGCCGCTCGGCCTCAGCTTCACCGGCTCGGTCTGGGCCTATATCGGCTGGAACTTGCTGTTCGCGATCTCCATCCTCACCATCATCGGGTGGGCCTGGGTCGCAGCCGCCCAGCTCCGCTGGATGTGCCGCAACATCCAGGGCACGCGGCGTGACATCTTCTTCAAGGGCAGCGGCCTTGGGATTCTCTGGCGCGGAATTGTGGCCGCCATCCTGTGCAGCCTGATCATCCCGATCCCGTGGGTGTACCGCTGGATCATGAACTGGTTCGCGTCGCAGACCGAGCTCGCGCCGCGCGGCCCGATGTAAGCACGATCCTAATGTCTCAAGTGCGATGAACTCGCGCTCGAGATGATCAGCTCCTCCGCTCGCGCACCGAGCCTTCCTGTGCGACGGAGGCGACCAGCGTACCGTCCGGCTTGAAGATCGAGCCGCGGGTCAGGCCGCGGCCGCCTTGGGCGCTCGGCGAATCCTGCGCGTAGAGCAGCCATTCGTCGGCGCGGAACGGCCGGTGAAACCACATCGCATGATCGAGGCTCGCCGGCATCATGCGCTTGTCGAACAGCGTGCGGCCGTAACGCGCCATGATTGCGTCGAGCAGCGAGAAGTCCGACGCGTAAGCGAGCGCGCACATGTGCAGCGCCGGGTCGTCCGGCAGCGTCGCCGCGGTCTTGATCCAGACATGGATGCGGCCGTCCGCGATCTTCTGGCCGAAATAGCGGCCGAGCTCGACCGGGCGCAGCTCGATCGGCCGATCGGATTCATAGTAGCGGCGGATGAACTCCGGCATCTCCTTGAACATCGGCTGCTTCGCCACTTCCTCCGCGGTCAGCTTTTCCGGCGGCGGCACGTCCGGCATCGTCTCCTGATGGTCGAAGGCGCTGGCCTCCTCGGCATGGAACGACACCATGATCGAGAAGATCGCGTTGCCGTGCTGGATCGCGGTGACGCGGCGGGTCGAATAGCTCTTGCCGTCGCGCAGCCGCTCGACCTGGTAGATGATCGGGATCTGCGGATCGCCCGGCAAGATGAAATAGCAGTGCAGCGAATGCGGCAGCCGGCCCTCGACGGTGCGGCAGGCCGCAACCATCGCCTGCCCGATCACCTGGCCGCCGAACACCCGCTGCCAGCTCGTCTTCGGGCTGTTGCCGCGGAACAGATTCACCTCGAGCTGCTCGAGGTCGAGAATGGAAATGAGGTCGATCAGGCCTTTGGACATGCCGGTGCTTTCAAAATGCCTTGTCATTCCGGGGCGCACGGAGTGCGAACCCGGAATTTCGAGCCAAAACCTCTGGATTCCGGGTTCGCGCTCGCGCGCGCGCCGGAATGACGGGAGGATGCCGCCCTTGTTTCACCGCACTGTTTCGCCCACCTCAAGTCTGCTAGCAAGACCAGGATTTAGCCGGGAATTGAGTATGTCGGGACAGGGTAGCATAGTCATTGGCGGTGGCGCGTTTGCGGGCCTCGCGCTGGCCCTGGCGCTGCGCCAGGGGCTCGGCCCCGAGATTCCCGTCATTGTTGCCGATCCGGCGCTCAGCGTCCGGCCGAGCCGTGATCCCCGCGCGACCGCGATCGTCGCGGCCTGCCGCCGCCTGTTCGAGGCGCTGGGCGCTTGGGACGACGTCAAGGGCGAAGCGCAGCCGATCCTGGACATGGTGGTCACTGATTCCAAGGTGGAGGACGCGACGCGTCCGGTGTTCCTGAATTTTGCCGGCGATGTCGCGCCCGGCGAATCCTTCGCGCATATGGTCGAGAACCGCCGTCTGATCGATGCGCTGGTTGTCCGCGCCGAAGCGGCGGGCGTCGAGCTCCGCGCCACCGCGGTGACGTCTTACGATGCGCGTGCAGACGGCATCGAGGTGACGCTCGGTGACGGAACGGTGGTTGCCGCAAGCCTGCTCATTGCCGCCGATGGTGCGAGATCAAAGCTGCGCGAGCGCGCCGGCATTGCCACCCATGGCTGGGAATACGATCAATCCGGCATCGTCGTCACCGTCGGCCACGAGCGCGATCACGGCGGGCGCGCCGAGGAGCACTTCCTGCCCGCGGGTCCGTTCGCGATCCTGCCGCTCACCGGAAAGCGCTCCTCGCTGGTGTGGACCGAGCGCCGCTCGGAAGCCGCGCGCATCGTCGGCTTGAGCGACGACGAATTTCACAGCGAGCTCGAGCAGCGCTTTGGCCTGCATCTCGGCGAGGTCAAGGCGCTGGACAAGCCGCGCGCGTTCCCGCTGTCCTATTTCGTGGCGCGCTCCTTCATCGCCGAACGGATGGCGCTGGTCGGCGATGCCGCCCATGTCATCCATCCCATCGCGGGCCAGGGCCTCAACATGGGCTTGAAGGACGTGGCCGCATTGGCTGAGGTCGTGGTCGACGCCGCGCGGCTCGGCATGGATATCGGCGGCGCCGACGTGCTCGAGCGCTACCAGCGCTGGCGCCGCTTCGACACCATGGCGATGGGCGTTGCCACCAACTCGCTGAATTTCCTGTTCTCGAACAAATCGACGCTGCTGCGCACCGTCCGGGACATCGGCCTTGGCATTGTCGACCGCGCCCCGCCGTTGAAGAACCTGTTCATCCGCCAGGCCGCAGGCCTCACCGGCGAGGTGCCGCGGTTGTTGAAGGGCGAGGCGTTGTAGGTTTTTCCTGTCGTCCCGGACAAGCGCGCCTCAAGCGCGCGCCGATCCGGGACCCATACGCCGCAGCAATAGTTTTGCGAAGACCCGGAGTTACCAGCGTCGCGCCGCAACCACCCCCTGTGGTTATGGGTCCCGGCCTTCGCCGGGGCGACAGTGAGGCTTATCGCGCGGCGATCGCACGAAACTTCCAGCTCAATCGATCTTCCTTGCCTCTTCCGGCAGCATGATCGGGATGCCGTCGCGAATGGGATAAGCGAGCTTGGCGGAGCGCGAGATCAGCTCCTGCCTGGCGGAATCGAATTCCAGCGGACCCTTGGTCAGCGGACAGACCAGGATCTCCAGCAGTTTCGGATCGACGCTGTTTTCGGGGCGTTCGGTGGGCGCGTTCATCATGCTCTCCGGATCGGTTGCCTATAGAGCGTTTTCGAGCGAAGTGGATACCGGTTCGCGTAAAGAAAACGCGTCAAAAAAGAATCTAGAGTCCCGTTCCGATTCCATCGGAATGGGGCTCTAGCACAGAAAATCCCGCCGGCCCATCGCGGTTCAGGCCGATACCATGCGCAGGATCTCGTCGAGCAGCGGCTGAAGCCGCGCCGCCGGTCCCGGCGAGCCTGACAAGGCGAAGCCGAGGAACGTCCAGTACAGGATTTGCGCGCGGACCTGCGCCATTGGCGCGGCAAGCCCGCGCCGCGCCAGCAGCGTCTCGATGTAATCGAGCCTGCGGCGGTCGATGGCGCGGACAGCCGCTTGCGCGGCGGGATCGAACGCGGCCCAGTTGCGTACCGCGCGCTCCAGATCGAGCCGCGCGCCAAACGTCCTGCGCAGCAGCGCTTTCAGCGGCTCGTCGCTGCCGGCCTCGACGTCGGCGATGATCTGCTCGGCCGCAATCTCGCGCCAGCGCTTGAGCACGGCGGCATGGAACGCGCCGAGATCCGCAAAGTGCCAGTAGAAACTGCCGCGGGAGACCCCCATGGCCTTCGCCAGCGGATCAGCCTTGAGCGCGGTGAAGCCGCTCCTGGCCAGCGCCTTGAGGCCCTGTTTGATCCAGTCGTCGGCAGAGAACTGCTCGGTCATATCAGGTTCCAGAAGGAGACCATACACTACTGTATTGACAGGCAGCTGCAAGCAGGTCCATACCCATACAGTACTGTATGGACGGAGCTGATCCCATGCGCGACCTTCTCCTGCAATGTTCCGGCGTGGCCGCGATCCTGGTCGCGCTGATTCACGGCACACTCGGCGAGACCAAGGTGTTTGCCCGTGCCAGCATCGAGCCGCCGCGGCTGCGCACCCTGATCCGCCTGGTGTGGCAGGCCGGCACGGTGGCCTGGATCGGCGGCGGCGTGCTGCTGCTGGCCGCGCCCTGGATGGAGTCGAACCTGGCGCGGCACTGGATCGTCGTGACGCTCGCGATCGTGTTCGGCTTCGCAGGCTTCGCCAATGCCTGGGCGACACGCGGACGACATTTTGGCTGGCTGTGCCTGAGCGCCGTCGTTGCGCTTGCAGTCGCCGGCTATTGATCTGCCCTATTGACGCGCTCATCAAGGCCACTGGCGCGCTGCCACGCGCATCCGCCGCCAGGTCCGTCCGCCGACTTAGAATCGCTCTAGCTTAGAACGACTCTCTTTGCAGTGTCGCGGCGCAGCCGCTAGCAGGAAGTCCATAACTGCAATTGATTGGCGGACGCGAGAGCCGATGCGAGTGCCCTTTCCTGTGCGAGGCATGCGGGTTTTTGCCGCAAGCGTACTGGCCAGCTTCTGTTTCAGTGCGCCCGTCCGCGCTGACGATCCAGAGAATTGGCGCGAGCTCGAGACCAAGTACATCTTCGGCTTCACCACCGGTTCGGGCATCGGCATCGAAGGCGAGAAGGAATTTACCATCGACACGATCGGGCGCTTCGGCAAGCGCGATGGCCGCTACAACGCGACCGAGACCAAGTACGAGTACGAATTTACCCCCTCTCAATTCGTGCAGATCGAGTTCGGCGCGCTCGGCTCGACCCACGACATCCGCAACGTGACCGATCTCGACGATCGCCGGCAGGTCGCGGTTACCGGCGGCTTCGGCGAATTCCGCTACCTCGCGGTCGAGCGCACCTCGAACAACCCGCTGTCCGTGACGCTCGCCGTCGAGCCGACCGTGCGACTGATGGACGAGACGAGCGGCGAACGAGTGCACAATTACGAATTCGAGACCACGCTGAATGCCGATGTGGAGCTGCTGAGAAACCGGCTCTATGCCGGGTTCAATCTGCTTTACGAGCCTGAATATACCCACACGCTGATGAACGAGACGGTCCGGGAGACCACGCTTGGGACCTCCGCTGCGCTCTCGTTGCGCGTTGCGCCCAACGTCGTCATCGGCGGCGAGGTGTGGTATCTCCGTCACTACGACGATTTCGGTCTGTCGGCTTTCAGCGGCGATGCTGTGATGCTCGGCCCGAATCTCTTTGTCCGTTTCACCCCCAAGATCTTCATGACCGCGGCCTGGAACGCACAGGTCTGGGGCCGTGAGGTCGGCAATCCCCTGTCGCTCAACCTGGCAGAGTTTCAACGCCACCGCGCCAGACTCAAATTCGCCGTCGAATTCTGATCTCCCTCAACTTCCGAAGGATTTGTGATGCACGCTCTGACCCTGACCCGGAAGCTCGCTCTCGCTGCAATCTGCGTGACGCTGCCATTGTCGGCCGCTCTGGCTCAGCAGGCGATGGAGATTCAGATCAGTTATTCCGGGGGCCAATTCCAGCCGGCCGAGGTTCGTGCGCCAAAGGAGAAGCCGGTGGTGTTCCACGTCAAGAATCTCGATGCCAAAGCCATGGAGTTCGAAAGCACCTCGCTGCGGGTCGAAAAGGTCGTTGCGGCCAAGAGCCAAGGCGTGGTGAATGTCCGCGCGCTGAAGCCCGGCCGGTACGAATTCTACGATGACTTCAACGACAAGGCGCGTGGTGTGCTGATCGTCGAATAAGGTGGTCCCGCCGTGCTCGCCGCGCTCATTATCGTCTTCCGCGAGGTTTTCGAGGCCGGGCTGATCATCGGCATCGTGCTTGCGGTTACGCGCTCGGTTCAGCACCGCAACCGCTGGATCGTGGGCGGCGTGCTCGCAGGCGTCACGGGGGCGTGTCTTGTCGCGGCGTTCGCGGGCGCGCTGTCGCAGCTCTTCGAAGGCATGGGACAGGAGCTGTTCAACGCCGCCATTCTCGGCGTCGCCGTGGTGATGCTGACCTCGCACAATGTCTGGATGGCCAAGCACGGCAAGGCAATGGCCGGCGAGTTGCGGGCGGTCGGACAGGCCGTGGCGGAAGGATCCAAATCGCTGCCGGCACTCGCCGTCGTGGTCGGCGTAGCGGCGTTGCGCGAGGGCAGCGAAGTCGCCCTGTTTCTCTATGGCATCGCGGCGTCCGACGGCGGCTCGGCGATGAGCCTGTTCCTGGGCGGCCTGCTCGGCCTCGTGCTGGGCGGTGCCGTTTGCCTGCTCACTTATCTCGGGCTGTTGCGCATCCCGCCGCGGTCCCTCTTCACCACCACGACGGTGCTGATCACCTTGCTCGCCGCAGGTATGGCCGCGCAAGCGGTCGCCTTCCTCGAGCGAGCCAATTGGCTCACCGCCCTCGACACCGTGGTGTGGGATACCGGGTGGCTGCTGCCGGAGAACAGCATTTTGGGCCGCACGCTGCACACGCTGATCGGATACACCGATCAGCCGACGCAGATGCAGCTTGCGGTGTACCTGGTCGTTATTGTCGTCACCATCGTCCTGATGCGCGTGATTGCAGCGGAGCGGCCGCGGCAGGCGGTTGCGGCCGGTTGATCGACGATACGAGGTTGCCGCGCGACGAATGGCGGCCGTTCACTGCAGCGGCGGATCGCCCGAGGTGCGCTTCTTGGCGAGATCCATCTCGGTCACCGCGATCAGGATCTCGGCGCGGGTCTTCAGGTCCGGCGCTTCCAGCATGGCCTGCTTTTCCGCCGGGCCGTAGGGCGACATCATCGCCAGCGCATTGACGAGCGCTTCGTTGGGCGCGCTCTCGACGCCCTCCCAGTCGACCTTGAGGTTGTTGGCCTTCAGGAAATCCGCCAGCGCCACCAGCAGCGCCTCGCGGTTGACCTCGTCCTCGCCCATGCGCGCGGTGAAATCGTCCATGAAGGCGAAGAAATCCACCTTGCATTGCCGGTACGCCGTCAGCACCTCGAGCTCCTGCACCACCTTGAACCGTGCGATCCCGGTGAGCTCGAGGATGTAGCGGCCATCGCCGGATTCGGCGAGCTGGGTGATGCGGCCGACGCAGCCGACCCGAAACAGCGCCGGCTTGTCGGAATTCTTCGGCGAATGCGCGATGTCCGGCTGGATCATGCCGATCAGGCGATGGCCGTCGCGCAGGGAATCGTCGACCATCGCCAGGTAGCGCGGCTCGAAGATGTTGAGCGGCATCTGGCCACGCGGCAACAGCAACGCACCCGGCAGCGGAAACACCGGGATGATTTCCGGAAGGTCGGCGGGGCCGCGATATTCGATGTTGATCGGCATCTGCCCGGTCCCCCGCTGGCTTTTGCTAGAGCATGATCCCGACCCGAAGGGCCGCGTTAGCGCAAAGTGTGCAGCGGATTTCCGACAACATCATGCTCAAACAACAACTGCGCCTTACGAAAACAGGATGATCGACAAGCGCTTGCGGCCTTCGACGGTCGCCTCATCGGTTCCGCCCCAGGCTTCGAAGAACTGCACCAGCTGCTTGCGGGCGCCGTCGTCGTTCCATTTGCGGTCGCGCTTGACGATCGCGAGCAGATGCTCGGTCGCCGCCGCCCGGTCACCTTGCGCGTTGAGTGCGATCGCAAGGTCGAACCGGGCCTGGTGATCGAGCGGGTCCGCGGCGACTTTCTGCTCGAGCTCCGCCACCGGGCCGAGCGATTGCGCCTGCTCGGCGAGATCGATCGCGGTCTGCACCGCCTTCACCGCGGGGTCGTTGCGCTTGGATTCCGGCACCATCGCCAGCGTCTGCTTGGCCTGCTCCATCGCGCCGGAGACGGCGTAGCATTTTGCGAGCCCGGCCAGCGCCGCGATGTTGGTGGATTCGTGCTGGAGCACCTCGGCATAGATCTGCGCGGCGGCGGCGGCATCGCCTTCGGCGAGCACGGCCTCGGCCTCTTGCAGGATTTCGGCGATATTCGGCTCACCCGGCGCGGTCATGCCCTTGGTCAGCTTTTCGATGAAGGCGTTGACCTGGCTCTCCGGCACCGCGCCCATGAAGCCGTCGGCGGGCTGGCCGTTGACGAAGGCGATCACGGCCGGGATCGACTGGATCCCCATCTGGCCCGGGATCGCCGGGTGCTGGTCGATGTTCATCTTGACCAGCTTGACCTTGCCCTTGGCCGCCTTGACCGCTTTTTCGAGCACGGGGGTGAGCTGCTTGCAGGGGCCGCACCACTCGGCCCAGAAGTCGATCAGCACCGGCTGGCGCTTCGATTCCTCGATGACGTCCTTCACGAAGGTCTGGGTGGTGGTGTCCTTGATCAGATCGGCAGCAGTCGGGCCCGCCGCTCCGTTACCCTGGTCGATGATCGTCACGGGATCCCCTCGTCTGATGTCTGGAATTGCGGGTCTTTAGCACGTCGCCAATTCATATGCTCCGCTGTTGGCCCTAAATTGGGCCGGGACGGCCGAATTTCAATCCACGGGACCCGATTCGGACGTCCTGCGGCATTTTGGGTCGATTTTGCCGGAATGGAGGCCATATGGGGTCCCGAAACCGAATCTATGCTGCCCGTAGCTGTTGCATTCGCCGCCCGGTTTTGGCATACGACAGCCGTTGCCGGACGCGTTCACGCGGCTGACACAGGATGCGGGTGTAGCTCAGTGGTAGAGCACGACCTTGCCAAGGTCGGGGTCGAGGGTTCGAGCCCCTTCGCCCGCTCCAATTTTTTCCCAGCGTCCAAAACATAAATGAGTTGGCTATCCCTGCCGAGGAGAGCGCTCTGCGCCGGTTTTGGTCTGACGCGTATGGCGGCGTTTCAAAGTTCCCAGATCCTGAAATGGCGCCAACCCGCAATTTACGGGAGCCTCGCCCAAGCTATACGGCGCGAAGAAGGTCTTTGGTCTTTTCCAGTGCGGCGATCGCGATCAGCTTATATGGCTCTTTGATCGAGAGTTGATTGATCGCTGCGCTCACAAAGTCAGGCTTCAGCTTTTCGATTGCAGCCAGCGCACTAGCGACGCTGTCGCGATAGCTCGCCAGCTCGCTAATCATGGATTCGGCGTGCTTTTCGCCGCCCGCGGCGATGTCAAATATATCGCGCGGCGCGATGCTGTTGCCCCGATGATAGATCTTCTTCGCAATGATTTCCGGAATTGTCTCCAGGAGGACCATTTCGCCCTCAACTGTCGCTTGCGTGGTCGGCGAGGAGGTTAGTGGCGGCGCGACGATAAAATCGATCTGACCAAATTCGAAGCCGAGCTTCAGGGAGCGTGTGCCGTCCCCATTGCAGTCAGCAGGCCTAACCTCGAAATCGAAGTCATGCTTCTGTGGATCTAGGAAAGCAAGAGATTGAGGGTCCGGGAGAAAGATATCGATATCGTGGCTTATCCGATGATCAATTTGCAGCATCATCGCTGTGCCGCCGCCGAAGGTCCAACGATCGATGATGTCCTATTCGGCGTCGACTTGCCGGATCATCGCAAAGGCAATGCGAAAAAGTTGCGCCCAATTTAGTTGAGCGCTCATTTGTTAGGCCGCGACGGGAAAGGATTGCCCCGAAAACTCGGCAAACGCCTTCGCTGCGGCAACCAATTGATCGTGGCTGATGCCATGCATCTCAGCGAACGCGATTTGCAATTCAGGCTTAACATCGCCAAAAAATGACGACATCGGACCGCAAGCTGCCTTCGCCGAAGCGGGATCCAGCAGACATTGGACAAGCTCCTGCGCGTCCAGCTTTTTGCTGTACGGCGCATTGACGGTCGTCAGGACCAGGATGGGGCTTTTCATCTGCGTCACTATCTGGATGCCCGGTAGGACTGACTTGGAGCATCTACAGTCCGCCCAACAACCGTCACAGTCAATTTGTTTTCTTTTTGTTCCGTTTGCAGGGACAGATTCGCAGCGAACCTCAACTAAATGTACGGAACGGACGGTGGTTTTCCGTCGTGGGCAGGTGGGGCGAGGTCTCACATGACAATCCTGGTCACCGGCAGCGCCGGCCATCTCGGGGAGGCCCTTCTTCGCACGCTCAGCAGGCGGGGCGCGCCTGTGCGCGGGCTCGATTTGAAGCCATCGCCCTTCACCGATGCGGTCGGCTCGATCGTCGACCCGGGCTTCGTCCGGCGGCAGATGCACGGCGTCACCGCGATCATCCACAGCGCGACGCTGCACAAGCCGCATGTGGCGACCCACACAAAGCAACAATTCATCGACACCAACGTCGGCGGCACGCTCAATCTGCTCGAGGCGGCTGCGGCCGCCGGCGTGACGAGCTTCGTCTTCACCAGCACCACCAGCGCATTCGGTTCGCAGCTGCGGCGGGAGGCGGGACAGGCCGCGGTGTGGGTCACCGAGGAGCTGCCGCCGGTGCCGAAAAACATCTATGGCACCACCAAGCTGATGGCGGAGAATCTGTGCGAGCTGTTCTCGCGCGAGCGCCGGCTGCCCGTCGTCATTTTGCGAACGTCGCGCTTCTTTCCGGAGGCAGATGACGATGCCGAGCTGCGGTCCGCGTATGCGCCGGAGAATGCGCAAGCCAACGAGCTGCTGTATCGCCGGCTCGATATCGCGGACGCGGTGAGCGCTCATCTTGCCGCCGTCGAGCGCGCGCCTGACATCGGCTTCGCCCGTTACATCGTGTCCGCGACCAGCCCATTCCAGCCGCACCATCTCGCGGCGCTCGCTCGCGACGCAGCTAGCGTCGTACGCGAGCTCTATCCGGATTGCGCGCAACTCTATGCGGCGCGCGGCTGGCAATTGTTCCCGCAGATCGATCGGGTCTACGTCAACGATCGCGCGCGGCGCGAATTGGGCTGGCGTCCCGAATTCGACTTTGCCCATGTCCTGAGCAGCCTTCGCACCGGACAGGATTTTCGCAGCGCGCTGGCGCGCGAGGTCGGATCAAAAGGCTATCATGAGACGACTTTCGACGACGGGCCCTACCCCGTCGCATCGTAATCGCTGCTTTTGCCGTTTTGCTTGGCGCGTCAAATGTATGCCGGGCCTCACCGGAACGAGCCTGGCCCAAGTCGTTCTACTGTGCATGGGGTTGTTTTCGCGTTTTTGTTTGGGGCGACGCCGGGCGGCCGGAAAATGAGCCGCGCGCCATTTTGATTCCGCGTCGCAGCGAGGGTTTTGTTCGCCTCACGGTCGCCTTGATTGACAATCCGTCTCAATTTTTATTCAGCGCAACCCCGGTGCACGCGACGCGCTTTTCAGCACGCGCGGATGTGCTAACCTTTCGGCGTCTGCCTTTTCGACAGACGCAGAACCTCGCCTCTCGACGAATAAAACAAATAACGTGCAGCCCTGATGGCTGCCTTAGGGGAGTGACGCGATGACATTCCATCGATCCGTGTTTCAATCGATCCTGGCGCTTGCAGCGTTTGCCCTTCTTGCGGGGACAAGCGTCGGCCATGCGCAACAGCAAGACAAAAACAAGCCACTGAAGAAATACGAATCCGGCACCAAGGAATTCTGGACCCATCCGCCGGACGACTGGTTCCTCGGCGACGAGACCGAGGCGCAGAAGGGCCTCGCGCCGCCCTCAGGCCCGCCGACCGGCGCCTCCGACGCCGAGCTCGCCAATATCGTCAAGAAGATCAAGTTGCCGGCGGGCTTCAAGATCGACGTCTATGCGTCCGGCGTGCTGGCCGCGCGGCAAATGGCCTGGGGTGACAAGGGCACGCTGTTCGTCGGCTCGTTCGGCCTCGGCAACGTCTATGCCATCACCGACAACAACGGCAAGAAGGAGGTCAAGACGATCCTTAAGGGCCTCAACATGCCCACCGGTCTCGCCTTCAAGGATGGCGCGCTCTACGTCATCGCGGTCGACAAGCTGATCCGCTACGACAATGCGGAAGCCAATCTGGACAAGCTCGGCGAGGGCAAGGTCGTCTATGACGACATGCCGTCTTATGCCGCGCATGGCTGGAAATACATCGCGGTCGACAAGGACGGCTGGTTCTACATTCCATTCGGACCGCCCTTCAACATCGGCATTCCGCCGACCAGCGTCTCGCAGATCCGGCGCGTCGATCCCAAGACCGGCAACGCCGAAATCCATGCGCTCGGCGTCCGCAACTCGGTCGGCGGCGACGTCGATCCGCGCACGGGCAAATACTGGTTCACCGAGAACGCCCGCGATTGGGTCAGCGACGATCTGCCCTCAGACAAGCTGAACATGATCAACAAGATGGGCGAGCACTTCGGCTATCCCTACTGCCACCAGGGCGACCTTCCCGATCCGAAGTTCGCGATGGGGCACAAATGCTCCGAGTTCACGCCGCCCGTGCTGAATCTCGGCGCGCACGTCGCTCCGCTCGGCATGAAGTTCTATACCGGCGACCAATTTCCGCCTGAGTACAAGAACAACATCCTGATCGCCGAGCACGGCTCCTGGAATCGTCACAAGTACCAGGGCGGCCGCATCATGCGCGTGATCGTCGGGCCCGACGGCAAGAACGCCAAGCAGGAGGTGTTCGCCTCCGGCTGGATCGAAGGCGACCAGGGCTATCTCGGCCGTCCCGACGACATCGTCCTCGCCAAGGATGGTTCGATCCTCGTCGCCGACGACTGGGCCGGCGCGATCTATCGCATCAGCTACAAGAAGTAGCGCGTGACGAAACGAGGCTGCGGCAGCCTGTACGGCGGCCGCAGCCTCTTTGTTTTAGTTCCAATGTCGTTCCGGATCGCGCGTTAGCGCGAGTCCGGAACCCATAGCCCCGACTGGTGGTTATGGCTTCCGGGCTCGTGCTCCGCGCGCCCCGGAATGACGAGCCTGTGAGATCGGATCTCCAAACATGCGTCGGCAGCTTCCCTTACTCGCAATCAGTACGCTTGCGCTGGTCACGCTCAACCCTCTCCCCGCGAACGCCGCCGATGTCGCGGCCGGCCAGGCAAAAGCAGAAATCTGCGCCGGCTGCCACGGCGACAATGGCATCTCGCAGACCGAGAACATCCCTTCGATTGCCGGCCAGCCGGACCAGTATATCCAGTGGCAGCTCGTGTTCTTCCGTTCCGGCTCGCGCAAGAACGAGCAGATGCAGCCGATCATCGGAGAGATCAACAACGAGGACATCCGCAATCTCGGCGCCTATTTCGCCTCGCTGACGCCGCCGAAGGGCGCGGAGGACAACGACCCCGATCTCTCCAAGAAAGGCGCGCAAGCCGCGGCCGGTCGCCGCTGCGCCTCATGCCATACGGATTCCTATGCCGGCACCAAGGCCGTCGCGCGGCTCGCCGGCCAGCGCGAGGAATATCTGGTGAAGGCGCTGCACGACTACAAAACCAGCCAGCGCGTCGGCGGCGCCGGCGCCGCCATGGCCGAAATCGCCTACTCCCTGAACGAGGAAGAGATCACCGCGCTCGCACATTATCTGGCGCATTTGCAGTAGGGGTCGTGCAAGGCAAGCAGCAAACTCTGCTGTCGTCCCGGCGAAGGCCGGGACCCATTACCCCAGGGACTAGTTTGGCGATGATTGGTCGTGACGGGACGACTACCATTCACGATGGATGGATTCCGCGGTATGGGTCCCGGCCTTCGCCGGGACGACAGAGATCGCTACCCCTCCCGCTGCCTCTCATACGCCTTTAAATGCGTATAGGCGATGCGCAGCTTCGGCACCGGCACCTTCGCCGCATCGCCGCGCGCGATGAGGTCGCCGATGACGTGATCGGCCTCGACCGGCAAGCCTGCCTTGAGATCGCGGAACATCGACGCCGTCAGCGGCGATCCCTCGGTGGTGAGCATGCCCTTGGCGCGTTCGAAGAACGCACCTGCGGGCGCATAGCCGTAAGCCGTGGCGATCGCGCTGGTTTCATCGAGCATGCCGAGTAGGAAATCCCGGCCGCCGGGGGCGGCGAGGATGTTGCCGACCGAGGTGCGCATCAGGCTGGTGGACGCCGCCAGCGACGACAGGAAGACCCACTTCTCCCACATGTCCTGCATGATGTTTTGGCTGGCGGTTGCGCCATTGATCCCGCTCTTGAATGCCGCGTCGATCGCCTTGACGCGGTCCGACAATTTTCCGTCGCGCTCGCCGTAGTTAATCGACTGCATCGGCTGAAGCTGCACCACTTCGCGCTTCTCGTTCAGCGTCGCCGCGATGGCGCAGAGGCCGCCGAGCACGCGCTCCTTGCCGAACTTGCCGTCGAGCGTGTCGAGATGCTTCATGCCGTTGAGCATCGGGATGATTGCGGTGTTAGGGCCGACCGCGGCCGCGAAGGAGTTGATGGCGTCGTCGAGGTCGAACGCCTTGCAGCTCAACAGCACGACGTCGAACTTGTCCTTGAGCTTGTCGGCCTCGACCCGCGGCGGATCCTTCAGCGTCACATCGCCATTCGGGCTCTTGATGACGAGGCCGGCGCTCGCAAGCTCGGCGGCGCGCCTTGGCCGGACCAGGAAGGTGACGTCGCGACCGGCCTGCAAGAGCCTGCCGCCAAAATAACCGCCGATGGCGCCAGCGCCGACCACGAGGATACGCATGGGATTGTCCTTGTTGTTTCTTGCCGTCGTTGTTGTTTCTTGCCGTCGTCCTGGCTTTCGTCAAGACGACATCAGAGATGATGGCTCGATCTATCCATCATACGAAAATCACTTCCCCGACACCATCTCCTCGACCTCGCGCAACTGCTCCTTGCCGAAGAACATTTCCTCACCGACGAAGAACGTCGGCGAGCCGAACGCGCCGCGCGCGACCGCCTCCTCGGTGTTCTTGATCAGTCTGCCCTTCACCTCCGGCTCCTGGGCTCGGGCGAACAGCTTTTGGGCATCGAGGCCGGAGGACGCGAGCGCTTTCGCGGCGACGTCGGGATCATCCATCTTCTTCGGCTCGCGCCACATGTGGTGGAATGCGGCGTCGACATAGGCCTCGAATACACCTTCGACCTGCGCCGCAATCGCGGCGCGCATCAGGTTCAGCGTGTTGACAGGGAAGAAGGGATTCCAGACATAGGGCGGGACCTGAAAACGCTTGACGAAACGTTCGGTTTCGACCGCGTGGAATTCGCGCTTGTTCTTGACGCCGGCGAGGGTTTCGGCGGGCGACTTGTTGTTGGTCGACTTGAAGATACCGCCGAGCAGGATCGGAACATATTCGAATTTCACGCCGATCCGCTGCTCGATCGCCGGAATAGCCAGATGGCTGAGATAGGCGTTCGGGCTGCCGAAATCGAACAGGAATTGCGGGGCTGTGCGGGTCAAAATCGTCCTCCCTGACATCGCTTTTGTCACATTGTGGCGCAGGGCGCGCCGCAGGTCCACCGTATAATGATGGTCATAATACCTTGATGATCCGGTTAGATCAGACGCCGGATCGCGCGCTTGCGCCACACCAGCAGGTAATAGCCCATCTGCAACACGAACATGGCGCAGAACACGATCGGATAGGCGGCCCATACGCCCTGAACGCCGACCGCGCGGCTCAGGATCACCGCTGCCGGCAGCTCGATCGCGACGATGGCGAAGATCGCCAGCAGCATCGGCGTCAGCGCCACGCCGGCGGCGCGCATTGCACCCGAGAACACCGTCGCCATGCCGAACGGCACCGAGCTCCACAACGCGATGTGAAGCAATTCCTTGGCGAGATCGAGCACAGCGCCGTCGGTAATGAAAATGCCGAGCACCGCACGCGGCGCGAGATAAATCAGCGCCACAAGTCCCCCGGTCAGGACCAGGTTGAACGCGAGGCCAGTGCGCACGATGCCCTCGAGGCGCGCTTTGTCGCCGCCGCCGATCGCTTGCGCGCCGAGGATCGAGACCGCGATCGAAATCGAGATCGCCGTGAACTGGGTGTAGCCCATCACCTGGTTGACGGCGCCGTAGGCCGCGGTGGCGTCGGAGCCGAAGCCGTTGACGAGGCCGAGCAGCACCAGCTCGGCGATCGCCATGACCACCATGCCGATCGCGCTCGGCAGTCCGATACTGAGGATCCTTCCAAATACGGCGCCGCTGGGCCGCAGATGGCGCAGCAGTGCAGCGTCCGGTGCCAGCGCATGCTTCCTCCGCCGCAGATACGCGGCCAGCGCGATCAGCGTCAGTGCGTTGGCGATCGCGGACGCCCAGGCGGGGCTACAGATGCCGGTCGCGGGCAATCCGAACATGCCGCGGATCAGCATCGGCGTCAGGATCAGGCCGATCGTGGTCGACAAGGCCAGCGCCAGCAACGGCGTCACCGCGTCGCCCACGCCGCGAATCATCGCGGTCGTCAACAGGAAGGTGAAGCCGAGCGGCATCGTGACCAGCATCGCGCGCGCATAAGCGCTGGCCTGGTCGAGAATATCGGCCGGCGTGGCGAGCGCCATCATCAATTGCCGGCCGAACATCCCGCCGACCAGTGCAACCGATATCGAGAGCAGCAGGCCCACCGCGAGCGTCGTGCCGACGATGCTTCTGATCCGGCCGTGCTCGCCGGCGCCAAAGGCCTGGCCGATCAGCACGGTAGCGCCGGTGCTCAGGCCCATGACGAAGGCGAACAGGAAGAACATCACCGGGAACAACACCGAGACCGCCGCGAGCGCATCGACGCCGATCATCTGGCCGAGATAGACATTGCTGATGGTGCCGAACAACGATTGCAACGCGTTGCTCAGCATCAATGGTGCGAGGAAGCGCAGGAAGGTTTTCCAGAGTGGCTTTGGCGCGGACATGGATGGGCCTTTCATCAGGGCGAGCAAGACCGTTGCCGCGCGAAGCACGCGCGGCCTGGCCGTCGATGGGGTGGTTGGAGAGCGGCGCGGCTTAAGCGCGGTCGCTATAGGCGAGCTTGACGATGTGGTCGCGGATGTCGGCGGGCCAGTCGGCGATCAGTCCGGTAAAGCGGCGCCGGTCATCGGCGAACAGCGCACGCGAGGCTTCCTCGAACTGCGGCAGGTTGCCGGCCATGGTCGACATGAAATGATAGGCCGCATCGCGCGCCTGCCGCTCGCGGTCCTTGTCGCCGCTGGTGCGCCGCGCCTCCTCGACCAGCTTGCGCAGCGCGACCGAGGCGCCGCCCGGCTGCGCGTTGAGCCACTCCCAGTGGCGCGGCAGCAAGGTCACCTCGCGCGCGACCACGCCGAGCTTCGGCCGGCCGCGCCCGCGCGGCTCGCTCGCTGGTTCGGCGACGTCGGCCGGCGGCGGCACGAGCTTCGCCACCCGCGCCAGCACCTCGCGATCGCCGCCACGCAGATCGAAATCGATCGATCGGCCCGTGCTGTCCTCGAAGATGATGATGGGCTCGTCCGGCCGCGCTGCCATCCGCTTGACGACCAGCGCGACCTCTCCGGCCGGTCCGGACGCCAGGCGCCGCTGGCCCTGGAAGGCGGTGAAAGTCCTATGCATCGAAATCATTGCCAAAATTTGTGACGTCGGCCTCTTAATACCCGGGTAAATTGCCAACGTCAATATACCCGGGTGAAATTATCGTCCGCACGGCTCGACATTGCCGTCCCGGGCTGGCACGAACGCGCGGCCAACCGACCACCGCAAGCTGGGGACCTCCGATGCTGACCGTTCATCACCTCAACAATTCACGCTCGCAGCGCGTGCTGTGGCTGCTCGAGGAGTTGGGGGTGCCCTACGAGATCGTGCGCTATCAGCGTCAGCCGGACATGCGCGCACCGAAGGAGCTCCGCGCCATCCATCCGCTCGGCAAGTCGCCGGTCGTCACCGACAACGGCAACACCGTCGCCGAGTCCGGCGCGATCATCGAATATCTGATCGCGACCTACGGCAACGGCCGGCTGATCCCGCCGCCGAACACGCCGGAGCGGCTGCGCTTCACCTATTGGCTGCATTACGCCGAGGGTTCTGCGATGCAGCCTCTGCTGTTGAAATTGCTGTTCACGTTGATGCCGAAGCGCGCGCCGGCCTTGCTGCGGCCTCTGGTGCGCAAGGTCTCGAACCAGGCGCTGACCGGGTTGGTCAATCCGCAGCTCAAGCAGCACATGGATTACTGGGAAAGCGAGCTCGGCAAGTCCGAGTGGTTCGCCGGCAACGAGTTCAGCGCCGCCGACATTCAGATGAGCTTTCCGCTCGAAGCAGCGCAGGCGCGCGGCGGCCTCGAGCAGGGCCATCCCAGGGCGATGGCGTTCCTCGAACGCATCCACGCGCGCCCGGCTTACAGCCGCGCCCTCGAGAAGGGCGGGCCGTACCTGGTCGGACGATAAGCCACTTTGATCGTCATTCCGGGATGGTCCAAAGGACCAGACCTCAGGTGCGCAATTGCGCACCGGGGAATCTCGGGGTTCCGGGTTCACGCTTCGCGTGCCCCGGAACGACGTTGACTGCTAGTCCGGGTGCAGCACGCGACCGCGCGTCTCCGGCAATGCGAATGCGGCAATGAAGAACACCGCGTAAGCCACCACCGCAAAGATGGCGATCGCATTGGCAAGCGACGCCGTCGCTGAGAGCGCGCCGACCAGGAACGGAAACAGCGCGCCGATGCCGCGGCCGAAATTGTAGCAAAAGCCCTGGCCCGAGCCGCGCAAGCGCGTCGGATAGAGTTCAGTCAGGAAGGCGCCGACGCCGGAGAAATAACCCGAGGCGAAGAAACCAAGCGGGAAGCCCAGCACCCACAGGATCTGGTTGGTCAGCGGCAACTGCGTGTAGAGCAGCACCACGGCAATTGCGCCGAGCGAGAAGGTCAGGAACAAATTGCGCCGTCCGATCCGGTCGGCGAGCCAGGCGCCCACGAGATAACCGACGAAGGAGCCGATGATCAGCGTCGACAGATAGCCGGTCGAGCCGACGATCGACAGATGCCGCTCCTTGGTCAGGAACTGCGGCACCCAGAACGTGACGGCGTAGTAGCCGCCTTGGCAGCCCGTCGCCATCAGCGACGCTAAAATCGTGGTCTTCAGGATCGGGCCGGAGAAGATTTCCCAGAGCGCCGGACGATTGCCGCTCTCAGCGTGCCTGGCGCGCGCCGCCGCCGCGATCTCCGGCTCAGTGACGGAGCGGCGAATATAAAACACCAGCAGTGCGGGCAGCGCGCCGATCACGAACATCCAGCGCCACGCCGTCTCGGCCGGGATCAGCGAGAACAGGATCGCCTGCGACAGCACCGCGAGCCCCCAGCCGACCGCCCAGCCCGACTGCACCGAGCCGACCGCGCGCCCGCGATATTGCGGCCGGATCGCTTCGCCCATCAGCACGGCGCCCGCGGCCCACTCGCCGCCGAAGCCGAGGCCCAGCACCGCGCGGGCGATCAGAAGCTGCTCGAAATTCTGCACGACCGCGCAGACCAGCGAGAACACCGAGAACCAGAGGATGGTGATCTGCAGTGTCCTGACCCGGCCGATATGGTCGGAGAGATAGCCGCCAAGCCAGCCGCCGATGGCGGACGCCAGCAGCGTCACCGTGCCAGCGAGGCCGGCCGAGCCCGGATCGACCTTCCACAGCGCGATGATGGTCCCGATCACCAGCGGGTAGATCATGAAATCCATGCCGTCGAGCGCCCAGCCCGCGGCGCACGCCCAGAACGTCCGCCGTTCCGGCGCATTCATGTCGCGATAGAAGGCGAGAAGGCTGGTGTCCTCGATCTCGGCGCGTTCAATGCGCTCGGTCGGATCGGCTGTGGTCATCTGCGTTTCCCCGGGCAATTTTTTGTGTCCCGCGGTGGTAGCACGGGCGGCGGCCGGCGCAAGCCGGTGCGTGCTGTCATGCCATGCGAGGGCCGCGTTACTGTCCCGCGGCTGCAGCGCCGCGGGTGCGCGGATCGGGCGCGCCGAGCGGGCCGTTCGGCGTTACGAGAATCGAATTGGCGGAGGTCTGTCCCATCGGCTCGACGATGAGGTGGTCCATCGCTTTGAGCTCGAACAGGACGTCGTCGGGAAAGCCGCGCTCGACGCGCACCTCGTCCGGCAACCATTGGTGATGCAGCCGCGGCGCGGCCACGGCGGCCGCCACGTCCATCTTGTAGTCGAGCACGTTGACGATGACCTGGAGCACGGTCGAGATGATGCGGCTGCCGCCGGGCGAGCCGGTCACCAGCACTGGTTTGCCGTCCTTCAACACGATGGTCGGCGACATCGAGGACAGTGGGCGCTTGCCCGGTCCGGGCAGATTGGCCTCGTAGCCGACCAGGCCATAGGCGTTGGAGGCGCCGACCGCCGCGGTGAAATCGTCAAGCTCGTTGTTGAGCAGCACGCCGGTGCCGCCGGCGACGAGACCGACGCCGTAGCTGAAGTTCAGCGTATAGGTATTGCTGACGGCATTGCCGCGGGCATCGACGACAGAAAAATGCGTGGTGTTGCTGCCTTCGCGCGGCGAAGCCGCGATGGCCACAATATCCTTTGCGGGCGTGGCGCGAGCGGTGGAGATGCCGGCGCGCAGCCTGGCAGCGTAGTCCTTGGCGGTCAGCGTCTCGATCGGCGCGTTGACGAAGGCGGGATCGCCGAGATAGCGCGCGCGATCCGCATAGGCGCGCTTCATGGCTTCGATGAGGAGATGCAGCGACGCCGGTGAACCCTGCTTCAGATCTCCGAGTTGAAAACCTTCAAGGATGTTGAGGGTCTCCACCAGCACCACACCGCCGGAGGACGGCAGCGGCATCGACACGATGTCATAGCCGCGATAGGTGCCGCGCACCGGTGCACGGATCACTGGCACGTAGGCCTTCAGATCGGCTGATGTCATGATGCCGCCGGCGTCCGACACGGCCTTGGCGAGCTTGTCCGCCACCGGACCCTGATAGAAGCCGCGCGGCCCTTGCGCCGCAACGGCCGACAGCGTGTCGGCGAGATCGCTCTGCACCAGCCTATCGCCTTCACTGAGCGCCTTGCCGTCAGGCCGCGAGAAGATCCTGGCGGAGGACGGCCAGTGCGCCAGCCGCGGGTACAGGCCCGGCAGGGTATCGGCGATATCGTCGCTGACGACAAAGCCGTCGCGGGCGAGTGCGATCGCGGGCTCCAGCAATTGCGCCAGCGTGAACTGGCCCGAGCCGTATTTCTCCAGCGCCAGCGCGAGTCCCGCGACCGTGCCGGGCACGCCGATGCCGAGCGCGGAATCGCGCGACTTGGCGGCATCAGGTTTGCCGTCGGGTCCGAGGAAGATCTGTGGCGTCGTCGCCGCCGGTGCGGTCTCGCGATAATCGATCGCGATGTCCTCGTTGCGCTCAGTGGAGTGGATCACCATGAAGCCGCCGCCGCCGATATTGCCGGCGCGCGGATAGGTCACCGCCATGGCAAAGCCGGTTGCGACCGCGGCGTCGACCGCATTGCCGCCGCGCCGCAGGATGTCGGCCCCAACTTGCGCAGCCATCTTCTCCTGCGCCACCACCATGCCGTGCTCGGCGGGAACGGCGTGCACCGTGTCGAGCGCGGGCGGAACATAAGCCCGCCGCGCATCCTGCGCGGTCGCGGATGCAAGGCCAAACGCCAGAGTGGCAATGAGGGCGAAAAACGCCCGCCGTGTCGAAAATGACGACATCATCAAATTTCCGCCGTGGCTTCGAGCCAATTCACTGCGCCGCAATGCTATACGGTTTGCCCCACGAGAGACAAAACTGTTCGTGAAGAGGACTACGTGATGACGACGATCGCCCCGGATGCGCGCATGGCCGTCGCTCAGCCGACCTATCCGCCGCGCGCCGCCGTCATCAGTTGGATCTTCTTCGATTGGGCCGCACAGCCTTATTTCACGCTGATCACGACCTTCGTGTTCGCGCCCTATTTCGCCACCAGCGTCGCACCGGATCCTGCCACCGGACAATCGCTATGGGGTTTCACGATGGCTGCCGCGGGCCTGGCGATCGCCCTGCTGTCGCCGGTGTTAGGGGCCATCGCGGATGCCTCCGGTCGGCGAAAGCCATGGATCGCGGCGTTCGGCGCCGTCTTGGTGGTGGCCTCCTGCGCGCTTTGGATCGGCAAGCCCGGGGATCACACCATCATTGCGCCGCTGCTCACTGCGGTCGCGCTTGCCAGCGTCGGCGCGGAGTTCGCCACCGTTTTCAACAATGCAATGATGCCGACCCTGGTGCCACCGGAGCGGATCGGCCGGCTCTCCGGCACGGGCTGGGCCACGGGATACATCGGCGGCATCGTCAGCCTGATCATCGTGCTCGGCTTCCTCGCCGCCAATCCCGAGACCGGGCGGACGCTGCTCGGATTCTCGCCGCTGTTCGGGCTCGATCCCGCCAGCCATGAAGGCGACCGCGCCGCGGGTCCGTTGACCGGGCTGTGGTTCATCGTCTTCGTGACGCCGATGTTCGTGTTCACGCCGGATTATCCGGCGAAGCGACCGCTGCGCGCGGCGCTGCGCGAGGGGCTCTCCGGACTGAAGCAATCGCTACAGAGCCTGCCGCAGCAGAAGTCGCTGGCAGCCTTTCTGCTCGCCAATATGATCTACACCGACGGCTTGGTCTCGCTGTTTGCATTCGGCGGCATCTACGCCGCGGGCACCTTCGGCTGGCATACGATCCAGATCGGCACGTTTGGCATCATCCTCGCCATCGCCGGCACCTTTGGCGCGTGGCTTGGCGGCAAGCTCGACGACCTTCTGGGGCCGAAGCGCGTCATCGCCGGCAGCATGCTGATCCTGCTGCTGGCGCTCGCGGCCATTCTTCTCGTCGACAAGGACTCGATCTTCTTCGTCAAAGTTGCGCCACCGGAGCCCGGAGGTGCGCTGTTCGCGGGTGCCGCGGAGCGCGCCTACGTCATCCTGGGCTGTCTGATTGGCGCAGCCGGCGGCCCGCTTCAGGCGGCCTCGCGCACGCTGTTGATCCGCCTCGCGCCGAAGGACCGTATCGCGCAGTATTTTGGCCTGTTTGCACTGACCGGAAAGGTGACGTCGTTCATCGGCCCTCTATTGATCGGCCTGATCACTGCGGCAACCGCGAGCCAGAAGGCCGGCATGGCCGTGCTGGTGGTGTTCTTCGTCGCGGGGCTGGGGCTGTTGATGCGGGTGCGCGAGTCCTAACTCCCATCGTCGTCCCGTAGCCCGGATGGAGCGCAGCGCAATCCGGGAAACCTGCTGCTTCAGAGACGCTGATCCGGATTGCGCTGCGCTTCATCCGGGCTACCCGCGTGGTGAGCCTTAATGCCGGAAATGTCGCGTCCCCGTGAACACCATGGCGATGCCGTGCTCGTCGGCGGCCTTGATCACCTCGTCGTCGCGCATCGAGCCGCCGGGCTGCACCACGGCGGTGGCGCCGGCTTCGATGCAGGCGAGCATCCCGTCGGCGAACGGGAAGAACGCGTCCGAAGCCACGACAGAGCCCTTGGTGAGCGGCTCGGCAAGCTTCAACTCGCGGGCTGCATCTTGCGCCTTGCGCGCCGCGATGCGGGCTGAATCGACCCGGCTCATCTGGCCCGCGCCGATACCGACCGTGGCGAGATCCTTGGAGTAGATGATCGTGTTCGACTTGACGTGCTTGGCGACCCGGAACGCGAACTTCAGGTCGCGCATCTCGGCATCGCTCGGAGCGCGCCTGGTCACGACCTTGAAGGTCATGTCGTCGACCACGGCGTTGTCGCGGCTCTGCACCAGAAGGCCGCCGGCAACCGTCTTCGCGGTCAGGCCCGGGGCGCGCGGATCCGGCAGGCTGCCGGCGAGGAGCAGGCGCAGATTCTTGCGCGCGCCGATGATGGCGATCGCCTCGTCGCTGGCATCGGGCGCGATGATCACTTCGGTGAAGATTTTGGTGATCTCGCGCGCGGTGTCGGCATCCAGCGCGCGGTTCATCGCGATGATGCCGCCGAAGGCGGAGGTGGAATCGCAGGCGAGCGCCTTGCGGTAGGCGCTGACGAGATCGGAGCCTTCCGCGACGCCGCAGGGATTGGCGTGCTTGACGATGACGCAGGCCGCGGTGCGCTTGGCGTCGAACTCGCCGATGCACTCATACGCCGCATCGGTGTCGTTGATGTTGTTGTAGGAGAGCTCCTTGCCCTGCAACTGCCGCGCGGTCGAGACACCAGGCCGCTTGTCCGGCGTCGCATAGAACGCGGCAGTCTGGTGCGGGTTCTCGCCATAGCGCAGCGACTGGATCAGCCTGCCGCCGAAGGCACGGAAATCGGGTGCGTCGATCTCGAGCTGACGTGCGAACCAGTTCGAGATCGCGGCATCGTAAGCGCCGGTGCGCGCATAGGCTTTGGCCGCAAGCCGCCGCCGCAGCTTCAGCGTGGTCGCGCCGCTGTTGGTGGCGAGCTCGTCGAGCACGGCCTGGTAGTCCTGGGCTTCGACCACGACAGCGACGTCATCATGGTTCTTCGCGGCGGCGCGAATCATCGCAGGGCCGCCAATGTCGATGTTCTCGATGCACTCCTCAAAGCCGGCGCCTTTGTCGACGGTGGCCTCGAACGGATAGAGGTTGACGACGAGAAGATCGATCGGCGCGATGTCATGCGCCTTCATCGCTTCCGCATGCTCCTTGTTGTCGCGAATCGCGAGCAGGCCGCCATGCACCTTCGGATGCAGCGTCTTGACGCGGCCGTCCATCATCTCGGGAAAGCCGGTCAACTCGGAGACGTCTTTCACCTTAAGGCCGGCCGCGGCAATCGCTTTGGCCGTGCCGCCGGTGGAGACGAGTTCGACGCCATGCGCGGCAAGCGCCCGGGCGAATTCGATCAGGCCGGTCTTGTCGGAAACGGAGAGAAGAGCGCGGGTGATGCGGCGGGGATGGTCAGTCATGAGCAAGATCCTCTGTCTTAAGGAGTGTCTATGCCCAGGCGCGCGGCAGATATGTGTCGCGCTTCCCGATGGTGCTCCATCCAAGGTCGCCAGTCGCGCGAACGAGCGCTCGATAGCAGCTTTTGGCCATTTTCACAATGATCAGATCGGGCCGAAACGCGCGCTCTACAGCGGAAGTTCCGGCTCGCGCCGGGCGTTGCGGCGAGCATTGGTGACCGTGGGCGAAGCGGTCGAGCGGACAAAGCTCCAGCGGATCGAGGGCGCCTGACGCGCATCCTGGCGGATCACGATCTGCGCGGTGCGGCGCGGCCCGTCATTACCGGCCAGGAACACGCTGTCCTCGAGATCGACCTTGTCGTCGAGGGCCTCGAAGGTCCAGACGTCGCGATTGGGCAGCACCAGCATGACGCCGCGGGCGTCCGACAGCCGGCTCGCCTTGACGGCCGGATGCAGATGGAAGCGCACCGCGAAATCGGCGTCGGCGCCCCTGAGGCGCGCGCCTTGCGGCGGCGACAGCATGTCCTCGCCATCGATGCGCGCGCCGTCATTGGCGATCATCAGCACACGGCGATAGATCACGCCGAATTTGGCGAGGTAGCCGTCATGCGAAGTCGTGAGCAGCGTGCCGTCCTGTACGACCTCGCGATAGCTCTCGACCTGGACGGGGCCGCTGGTCACGGGCGCGCCATGTAGCAGCCGCTTCATGGCCGACATCTCGACGAACTGGCAGGACGAGGTGTCGTGATAGGTCAGTGTCGAATGTGCCGCGGTGCCGCGGGCGAACGGGCGCCAGTTGTCGCGTCCCGTGGTCGGCATCCCGCAATTGGTGACGATGCGGCTGATGCCCGACGACAATTCGAACGACAGGCAACCGGCATGGGCATCGTGGCTGACGCCGGCCGGCGGCGGCGGGCCGGTATCGATGATCAGCGTGGTCTGGCCGGCATCGAGGCGCTGGAATCCGGTATGCGGCATGTTCGCCATCGGAGTGCCGTGGGTGTCGTCATAGGCGAGGAGCGTGGCGAGCAGGTCGGAAGGCGTCGCGCTCATGCCGTTGAACAGCGCGAAATTGCCGTCGCCATGCCGGAAGAAGCGCAGCATCGGCATCATGCGGTCGATCGCGTTGAGCAGCGCCGGCGGCGGCGCGATGTTGCGCGCGGCAAAAGTCTGCCGCAGCGGCAGCAGGTCGATCAGCAACTCGATCAGCGCGCCGGGGTTACGCGAGATATGCCCGCCGTCGGGCAAGATCTGGCGCTGCAATTCGTCCGAGAGCTTCTTCGACGCGCTGCGGATGTGGCTGGCCTGGTTGGCGAGGCAGAGTGCCGTGTAGCACAGCGCGATCAGCACCTGGAGCTTCGGCACTCCATCCGGAATGTTGACCATGGTGTAGCGCATCAGGCGGATCTCGCGCGCCAGCGCACGCAGATAGCGGCGGTAGAACTTGTTGTCGGTGTCGTTGAGCACCAGCGGTGCCTGCGACAAGAGCGAGATCACGCGGCGCGCCAGCACGTCGGCGCGGCGTCCAATGGGACGGCGCTTGTTGGCGGGATTGGAAATCCAGTCCTCGACCAGCGCGCGCGCATTGGCGCGCGTCAGCGCGGTGTCGGCGGCGCGCAGATGGCGCAGCCAGCCGAAGCCGAGCAGCGCGACCTCCCAATCCTCCGACGGCGGATCGAGATCGAAGATCGAGCGGCCATGGCAGTTGACGATCTTGCCGGCGAAGACGAAGCGCCCGGCGTAGATCTCTGCGGCACGCGTCGCGTCCGCGGTGCGCAGATCGTGCGGCGCGATGATCAGCCGGTCGGTCCGGCCGGGCCACACCCGCGACAGCGCAACGGAGCCGCCGCTCGCGCGCGCGAGCATGTTCCGCGCGAAGCGGTTCATCACCAGCGTCGAGATACGTCTGCGTTGAGCGACCGACACGCCTTGCCTTGAAGGGGGAGAGAATTCCGACGAATCCTTATTAATCCCAAAATCGGTCGGCTGACACCACCTTGAAACGCCCCGAATCAGTGTCGCAGCAGGAAAAACCGGTGCAAAATCAGGATTTAACGAGCCGGGCCGCAAAAAATCCGTCGAGCCCGCCGAGCTTCGGGTCGGCGTGCGGCAAATGGCTCGGCAGGGTCCGAAGATCACCGTCGGCGGTGATGATCTCGCTGAGCCCGGAGACCTCGGAGGCTTCGATCGGCACGCGGCGCAGCCCAGGCTCTGCGGCCAGCAGCGCGGCGATGGCGTGCTCGCCCTCTTCGGGTTCCAGCGAGCAGGTGCAGTAGACCAGCGTGCCGCCGGGCTTGAGCAGCGAGATGGATTTGCGCAGCAGCCGCTGCTGCAGCGTGGTCATCGCGGCGATGTCGGATTCCTGCCGGAGCCAGCACACGTCGGGGTGCCGGCGGATCGTCCCGGTCGAGGTGCAGGGCGCGTCGATCAGGATACCGTCAAATCCATCCGCGGGACCGGCCCATTCCACGGCGTCGGCGACGACAGTCTCGGCCTGGAGCGACAATCGCGCCAGATTTTCGCGCAGGCGCGACACCCGGGCCGGCGAACGGTCGATCGCCGTGACATGCGCGCCGGCGTGGGCCAGTTGCGCGGTCTTGCCGCCGGGCGCGGCGCAGAGATCGGCAATGGACTTGCCCTTGATGTCGCCGAACAACCGGGCTGGCAGCGCTGCGGCGGCATCCTGCACCCACCATTGTCCCTCAGTGAAGCCAGGCAGCATGGTCACCGCGCCGTGCAGCACCGTACGCACCGATCCGGTCGGCAGCATTTCGCCGTGCAGCCGGCTCGCCCATTGCGCGGCGTCGGACTTGACGGTGAGATCGAGCGACGGCTCGTGGCCGAGCGCGAGCGCCATGTCCCTTGCGACAGTCTCGCCGTAATGCGCGCTCCAGCGCGCGAGCAGCCAAGGCGGCAGGTCCAGCGATTGCGCGGCGACTTCCTCGACCAGCGCCTTGCCCTCGCGCGCGCAGCGGCGCAGCACGGCGTTGACGAGGCCGGCATAGCGCGCGGCACGCCGGTCGGACTGCACCAGGCGCACCGCGAGATCGACGGCGGCGTGATCGGGCACGTCCATCCACAGGATCTGGGCGGCGCCGATCAGCAGCGCGCTCTGGGCGCGTGGCGCATCGGACGGGATGCCCTTTTCGAGCAGGCGCGACAGCACATGGCCGAGTGTGCCGAGCCGGCGCAGAATGGTCGCAACCAGGCGCCGCATCAGCGCACGGTCGCGGTCGGCGAGCGTCTTTAATCCGGGGTGGGCGCCGGTGCCGTCGAGCTGGTCGTCAAGCGTGCGGTGCTTGTGCAGAACGCCGTCGACGATGTCGGCAGCGATCCGCCGCGCCGCGAGACCGGGCACTTCGGATGGAGGGGCGAAACGTTGAGATGGCATGCGGAAACAAGGTTCTGAGCGAAGCGGCAGTTCCGCCGCAATGGCGCATGCCTTAACAACTGCAGATGTGGCATGTGAATATGCCAAATGTAAGAATGGCCTCTGGCGTTTTCAGTCCTTCGCGGCCATTTCAGCAATGCGTTATTGGACGTCGCGCGACCATTGATCCTGCGCTAGGAGACCAGGCGATGACCGACCATCCCACCGTTCCCGATCGCAAGCCGCTGTCGCCGGCGGCCCAGCGCGCGCTGGCCGAAGCCGAGGCGCGGCGGCGGGCCGCCGCGGCGCATGCCGAGGCGGCGCCGAAGGAGTTGCAAGGGCCGAAGGGGCCAGAGCCCACCCGTTATGGTGATTGGGAGCGCAAAGGCATCGCCTCGGATTTCTGAGCGCTCCGGTTCTTGAAGTTCTCTTGTTTTCAAGTTCTCTTGCCGGTTCGGCCGACTCAGCCCTAGCGTACGCGGATGTCGCGTTTCGAGCCCAGCAATCCGTATCGGCCTTCGTACAACCGCTCCCCGTTCGGCCGTCGCTTCTCCGGACTATTGCCGTGGATGTTCGTGGTCGGCGTCGTGGTGGCGGTCGTGGTCACCTTCCGGCATGGCGCGAACTGGCCTGTTCCGCATGTTCCCGGCGGGCACGCGCGGGATACTGCGACCATCCTTGAGCAAACCGGCAATCCCGACATCCGCCTGCCGGTCGACGTCGTCCGCACCATCGATGGCGACACTTTTCTTGCACGCGTGCATCAACGCGACGGACACGAGCTCGTCGCGCGGGTTCGCCTGCGCGGCATCGATGCGCCCGAGATGAAAGCATCCTGCCAGCAGGAACTCGACAAGGCTGAAGCGGCCGCCGACGCGCTGCGCAATCTGCTCGGCCAGGGCGGCGTCACGATCTACAATCTCGGCTCCGAGAAATATGGGCGCGTCCTCGCCGACGTCGCGACCAGACACACCGCCAATGTCTCGGCCGTGCTGCTCGCGGGCGGTTATGCGCGCAGCTACAATGGCGGTCATCGCGACGGCTGGTGCGCACGCGGCTGGCGCTTCTGGTAACAAAAAAGCCGCGTGAACGACGCGGCTTTTCAATTCGATTTTTGATCCCGGCGATCAGCGCGCCACGACCACCGTCGTGCCGACCGAGACGCGGCTGTAGAGATCGGTGATGTCGTCGTTGAGCATGCGGATGCAGCCGTACGAGACGAAGCCGCCGACCGAGCCCGGCACATTGGTGCCGTGGATCGCATATTCGCCGCCGGCCAGCGTCATCGCGGCGACGCCCATCGGATTGCGCGGCGAGCCGCCCGGGATCACGTCGGGAATGTTCGGCTTGTCGCGCTTCACTTCGGCCGGAGGCGACCAGGCCGGGTTGCGGTACTTGCCGTCGATACGGGTGGTGCCGGCCCATTGCTTGCCGGACTTGCCGACGCCGACCGGATAGCGCACGGCGTGGCCGCTATCGAGGATGAGGTAGAGCCGCCGCTCGTTGGTCTTGACCACGATAGTGCCCGGCGAATAGTCGGCCACGTGCGTCCCCACCATTTCCGGCCGCGCCTGCGCCGCCGTCGACATCACGAGCCCTGCCCCGATGGTGGCGGCCAGCGCCACAGCAACCTTCATCGACATCGCTACTTCCCTTGCCCCAAACGGATCGTTCAAAATGACGCAAAACCCGGCAATCGCCGGCTTGCCCAGAGATCCTTAACCGCACCTGTTAACCGGATGGTTTCCACGCGCGGCCGCCGAGGGCCGGCCAGCAGCGAGAACAAAGGAAATGTTCGAAACAAAGTAAATGACTTGAAAACAACACTCGGCGGGAAAGACGCGGGCGCGAGGGAGCGCGTCCTGACAAGTGCGTGAGGATGTCAGCGACGGTCATTCCGGGCCGCGCCATCGCGCGCCCGGAACGACCGATGTGGGTCTACGCCGACTTGCGATTCTGCCGATTCTTGACGAGATCGTCGACCACGGCGGGATCGGCCAGGGTCGAGGTGTCGCCCAGGCTGCCCGGCTCGTCCTCGGCGATCTTGCGCAGGATGCGGCGCATGATCTTGCCGGAGCGGGTTTTGGGCAGCCCCGGTGCGAACTGGATCTGGTCGGGCGAGGCGATCGGGCCGATCTCCTTGCGGACCCAGGTGACGAGTTCCTTGCGCAGATCCTCGGTCGGCTCGACGCCGGCCATCAGGGTCACATAGGCATAGATGCCCTGGCCCTTGATGTCGTGCGGGAAACCGACCACGGCCGCCTCCGACACCTTCTCGTGCGCGACCAGCGCGCTCTCGACCTCGGCGGTGCCCATGCGATGGCCGGAGACGTTGATGACGTCGTCGACGCGGCCGGTGATCCAGTAATAGCCGTCGGCATCGCGCCGGCAGCCGTCGCCCGTGAAATACTTGCCCTTGTAGGTCGAGAAGTAGGTCTGCTCGAAGCGGGCGTGATCGCCATAGACCGTGCGCATCTGGCCCGGCCAGGACTTGGCGATGCAGAGATTGCCGGTGGTCTCGCCATCCAGCACCTGGCCGTCGGCGTCGACGATCTCGGGCACTACGCCGAAGAACGGCTGCGTCGCCGAGCCCGGCTTGAGCTTGGTCGCGCCCGGCAGCGGCGTGATCAAGATGCCGCCGGTCTCGGTCTGCCACCAGGTGTCGACGATCGGGCAGCGCTCGTCACCGACGACTCGGTGATACCACTCCCAGGCTTCCGGATTGATCGGCTCGCCGACCGAGCCGAGCAGGCGGAGCGAAGCGCGCGAGGTTTTCTTCACGGGCTCGTCGCCCGATTGCATCAACGCGCGGATCGCGGTCGGCGCGGTGTAGAAGATATTGACCTTGTGCTTGTCGATGACGTTCCAGAATCTGGAATTGTCCGGATAGTTCGGCACGCCCTCGAACATCAGCGTGGTCGCGCCGTTCGCCAGCGGCCCATAGAGAATGTAGCTGTGGCCGGTGACCCAGCCGACGTCGGCGGTGCACCAGTAGATGTCGCCGTCGTGATAGTCGAACACGTATTGATGCGTCATCGCAGCGAACACGAGGTATCCGGCCGACGTGTGCAGCACGCCTTTGGGCTTGCCGGTCGAGCCGGACGTATAGAGGATGAACAGCGGATCCTCGGCGTGCATGTGCTCGGCCGGGCACTCCGTTGTCACCATCGCGGCTGCGTCGTGATACCAGAGATCGCGCGTCGGGTTCATGTCGACCTTGCCGCCGGTGCGCTTGACCACGACGACCCAGTCGACGCCGTCGGCCTTGGCGAGCGCCGCGTCGACATTGGCCTTCAGCGGCACCTTCTTGCCGCCGCGCAGGCCTTCGTCCGCGGTGATGATGACCTTGGATTGGCAGTCGTTGATGCGCTGGGCGAGGCTGTCGGGCGAGAAGCCCGCGAACACCACGGAATGGATCGCACCGATCCGTGCGCAGGCGAGCATCGCATAGGCCGCTTCCGGAATCATCGGCAGGTAGATGGTGACGCGGTCGCCCTTCTTGACGTTGCGAGTGCGCAGGATGTTGGCCATCCGGCAGACTTCGTCGTGCAGCTCCTTGTAGGTGATGTGCTTCGACTGCGAGGGATCGTCGCCTTCCCAGATGATCGCGGTCTGGTGGGCGCGGTTGTGCAGATGCCGGTCGATGCAGTTATGGGCGACGTTGAGGACGCCGTCCTCGAACCATTTGATCGAGATGTTGCCGGGCGCGAAGGAGACGTTTTCGATCTTGGTCGGGGCCTTCATCCAGTCGAGGCGCTTGGCCTGTTCGGCCCAGAAGCCGTTCGGGTCCGAGATCGAGCGGGCGTACATTTGCTTGTACTTGGACTGGTCGACCCAGGCGCGCTTCGCCCACTCCGCCGGAACGTCGTAGATCTTCTCGGACATGTTTCCCTCCACATACGGCGAGCCGAACGCTAGCGACGAGCAAGCCGACTTGATCGTTGAACCGATTATGCGTCGGGCTAACCGGGCCCGACAAGGACCACAAGCTGGACCTTCGGTGAGCAGCCGGCCATGCGCAGGATCAAGCCGCCCGGCCCGGCTGTCGCAGATCTGAAACAGGCCACGCCCAGCCCTTTGGCTCTTTACCCAAATCTCCAGAACAGTCGGCGCAGGGCCCCTATGCGCCGCCCGGAGGTACTTGGAAACCGTCTCTCACTGATTCGGGACTCGCAATGCCGTTCGGAACACCCTAAGTGGCTAACCCGGGTCGCAAGAGACCCCTTGGAACAAAGATCAGAACAGCGGCATTGACCGATAACAGGCAGGGCTAAGGCATAAGACTATGATGGATCAGCAGAATCTCGGGACGATACAGCCCGCTTCAGCCGATCCCACCGCTATTGCGCTGGCCAAAGCCCTCGGACAATGGCCTAAACCGGCCGCTTCGGGCCGTCTCAGCCCCAAAAAGACTTTCGACACGGCGCCCGCGACTTCCGTTGAGGCAATCGCCAAGGAGCTGGGCCTGCGCCTCGGCGACCAGAACGAGCTCAAAATCCGGCGCATCAAGCGCGGCAAGGGCTACTCTTTCGTCCGGCCCAACGGC
Source organism: Bradyrhizobium sp. Kon10 (assembly GCF_055807395.1). NCBI lineage: Bacteria > Pseudomonadati > Pseudomonadota > Alphaproteobacteria > Hyphomicrobiales > Nitrobacteraceae > Bradyrhizobium > Bradyrhizobium sp. Kon10. Next base: position 65,925 of record NZ_JBVVOZ010000023.1, read on the forward strand.
GCTCATATCCGCGACCGCCGCACCATCCGCCGTCTGCATTCCATGGCGGTTCCGCCGGCCTATCGCGAGGTGCGCTATTCGGCCGATCCGAGTTCGCATCTCCAGGCAGTGGGGCGCGATGCCGCAGGCCGGCTGCAATATCGTTATCATGCGGATTGGGAAAAGGTCCGCGAGCACCGCAAGGCGCATCGCCTGGAAAAGCTCGTCGGCGCGCTGCCAAAGATCCGGCGCAAGGTCTCGGCGTTCCTGTCCGGTGACGAGCCGACGCGCGAGTTCGCGCTCTCGGCCGTGATCGAGTTGATCGCGCGCACCGCGATCCGCCCGGGCAACGAATCCTATGCCCGCCTCAACGGCACCCGCGGCGCCACCACGCTGCTGAAGTCCAACGTCTTGCTGGAAGACGACTGCCTTGTCCTGACCTTCAAGGCGAAAGGTGGCAAGGCGGTGCGCAAGGAATGCGACGCGGCCAAGCTGGTGCGCGCCATCGGCATCCTCAACGGCGTGCCCGGCAAGCGCATGTTCCAGTATCGCGATGCCTCGGGCATCGTGCGGGCCGTGAACACCACGCAGGTGAACGCGTTCCTGCGCGAGATCGCCGGCATCAAGATTTCGCTGAAGGACTTTCGCACGCTGATGGCTTCCGCCGTTGTCGTGGAATCCCTGTCGCGGATCACGCCGGCGACCAGCCAGCGCGGCCGCAAGAAGCAGGTGCTGGACGCGATCCGCGCCGCCGCCGACAAGCTCTCCAACACGCCGGCGATCTGCCGCAAGAGCTACGTGCACGACACCATCGTCACTGCCTTCGAGGACGGTATCCTCGAACGCTTCGCCGCGACCATGAAGGGCCAGCGCTCGCAGGCGCGGCGCGAGCAGCTTTTGCAGCAAGTGGTGGCGACCGCGGCAGTTTGAGCCGCGCCTCGCTATGCCTTGTCGGAAACACCCTTGTCGGGACCAGGATCGCTGCCGGCGGCGGCGCTCGTGAGCCGTCCCAGATAGTGCGCCCAACCCTTTGCGTGTGCGGCGGCCTGCTCTTCGGTCGGCAACCCGCTATGGGTCATGCGCAGCAGCGTGCCGCCGTCGCGCTCGATCAGGTCGATCTCGATCAGGCTCGAGCCGGGCGGCACTTCCTGACCGCCCTCCCAGCCGAACGTGTAGGCCAGGCGATGTACCGGCACGACCTCGCGGAAGGCGCCGCGCGCGGCGATGCCGCGCGGGCCGATGCCCTTGAGCAAATAGAGCCCGCCGGGATGCGGCTCCGTGGTGGCGTCCGAGCCCATCCAGCTCAGGATCTTTTCCGGGTCGGTGAGATAGGCGAAGACGGTGGCACGCGGGGCGGAAATCTGGGTCTCGCGTCGCACTATGAACGGGTCGGTCATCGGCGATCATCCCTGGGCTGACACTGGCACATGGCGGCGCCTAAGCGGGCCGTCAAGACGGCCCGTGAAGGATTGGCCGTGACAAAGCCGGCCCATCTTCGCCATCATCAGACACATGCAACTCTCCCCGACCCTTGCCTGGCTTGTCGATGCCGCCGCGGATTGCCTCGGGGCCGACCGCCTGCTTGCGGAACTCGGCGCGCATCCGGTCGCCGACGGCGTGCCGCTTGCGGCAGGCAGCCTGACGCTGGAGGTGCCGCACCCGCTGATCGCAAAGCGGACCTGGCTGTGGCGCGCGGAGAACGGCCAGGTCATCGAAGCGCTCGGCTTTGCACCGGGCGGACTTGCGCCCGACCCCCCGAGCGACGCCGGGCGCCGCTGGCTGCGCGATATCGCGCGCGGCGAGGTGCATGAAGACGTCGTCGGACGGCCCGATGGGCCGTCGCTCGGCTGGATCGGGCCGCGTCCGTTTACGGTAGGCGAGATCGAGCAATTGCGCCAGGCCGCGCGCTTTGCCGCGACGCCGCTTGCCGTGCTCGCCGCGCGCGCCACGTTGCGCGCTACACTGGATGCCTATCTGGGCAAGCGCAGCGCGGAGCGGGTGCTGGCGGCACCCTTGCGGCGCGACCTCGGCGAAACCATCCAGGCCGCACTGCTCTATGCGGATTTGCGCAACTTCACGCGCTTGTCGGATACCAATCCGCCGGCCGATGTCATCGCGGCGCTCGACGCCTGGTTCGATCGTATTGCCGGCGCGGTTCACGCCTTCGGCGGCGAGGTGCTGAAATTCATCGGCGATGGTGTGCTGGCGATCTTCCCGGTGGTGGAGGCGTCGCCGCGGCAGGCATGTGAAGCCGCTTTGCGTGCGGCCTCGGCTGCCAGGGCCGGAATGGCTCATCTCAATGAGGAGCGCCGAAGCCGCGGCCTGCCGCCGCTGTCGTTCGGCGCCGCGCTTCATCTCGGCGAGATGCTGTGGGGCAATATCGGCGCCGCCAACCGGCTGGACTTCACGGCGATCGGCCCCGCCGTCAATCTCGCCAGCCGGCTCGAGGGATTGTGCAAACCGCTTGGCCAGACCGTGCTGGTCTCCGGCGCGCTGGCCGCCGAGAGCGACATGCCTCTGATGGCGCTCGGACAGCATCCGCTGCGGGGCATCGCTTCGCCATGTGAGGTCTTTGCGCTGCCGGAGAAACAAGCTCCGATGTCGTAGCCCGGATGGAGCGGAGCGTAGTCCGGGATCGTGCCACATGAAGATTTTCCCGGATTGCGCTGCGCTCCATCCGGGCTACGGCAGCAACTACATCCCGCCCATTTTGCAGACCAGCTTCCACTCCTCGGCCGTCACCGGCTGCACCGACAGGCGCGAATACTTCACCAGCGCCATGTCCGCGAGCTTCTTGTCGGCCTTGATCGCGGCCATCGTCACCGGCGTCTTCAATGGCTTGTCAGCCTTGATATCGACGCAGACGAACTTGCCGGTCTTGTCGGTCGGGTCGGGATAGGCTTCCTTGACGATCTCCGCGATGCCGACGATCTCCTTGCCCTCGTTGGAATGATAGAAGAACGCCTTGTCGCCCTTCTTCATGGCGACCAGATTCTGGCGCGCAGTGAAATTGCGCACGCCAGTCCAGGCTTCGCCCTTGGCGCCCTTTGCCACCTGCTGGTCCCAGGACCACACCGACGGTTCGGATTTCACCAGCCAGTAGTTCATTGCGCGTCCTTGTCCATTCGTCGCGGCCGGGGTTCGTCCGGCCATCCACGTCTCAGTTGTTCAATATCAAACCGTGGATGCCCGCGACAAGCGCGGGCTTGACGGAAGATGTCATTCCTCGGCCTTGAAGGGACGCGTCAATAGCCCTTCGATCGCGGCGTCGATCGTGCTCCTGCCGCTCAGGATCGCCGCAACGGCGTCCGATACCGGCATCTCGATGTTGTGCGAAGCGGCGAGCTCGATCAACACCGGCGCGGTGAACTCGCCTTCCGCAAGCTTGCCGGCAGGCGGCTGCTCGCCGCGGCCGAGCGCAAGACCGAGCGCAAAATTGCGCGATTGCGGGCTCGAGCAGGTCAGGATCAGATCGCCGAGGCCGGACAGTCCGGCGAGTGTCTCGCTGCGCGCGCCGAGCGCGCGGCCAAGGCGTGTCAGCTCGGCGAAGCCGCGCGTGGTCAACGCCGCTTGTGCCGAGGCGCCGAGCTTGCGTCCGACCGCGATGCCAACCGCGATCGCCAGCACGTTCTTGGCCGCGCCGCCGATCTCGACGCCGCGGATGTCGGTGGAGTGATAGGGCCGGAAGGTCGCCGAGCCCAGCGCCTGCACCAGGCTGCTGGCGAGCGCATCATCGGTCGCCGCCAGCGTCACCGCCGTCGGCAGGCCGCGCGCGACGTCGTCGGCGAAGCTCGGGCCTGACAGGATCGCCGGCTGCGCGTGAGGCGCGGCTTCGGCGATCACGTCGGTCATGAACTTGTGCGTGCCGTGCTCGATGCCCTTGGCGCAGGCCACGACCGGCACCGGCTTTGCGATGTGCGAGGCCAGCAGGTTGACCGCACCGCGCAGATGCTGCGCCGGCGTTGCGATCAGCAGCATGTCCGCGCGCGCGGCCAGGGCGAGCTCGTGCGTCACGGCGATCTCCGGCGCCAAGCGCACGCCGGCCAGCCGCGGATTGTCACGGGTTGTCGCAATTCGCGCGGCATGTTCCGCATTGCGCGCCCACAGCGTGACGTTCCGCCCGGCTCGCGCTGCGACCGTCGCCAGCGCCGTGCCCCAGGCGCCCGCGCCGATCACCGCGACGGAGTGGAATTCCGCCATCGTTAAAATCCCGCCCGCGTGTTGCCGTAGCCTGCCGGTGCCGTGGCGTTGGCGTCGAGCAGCCAGCGCGCGCGGGGCTGGGCTTCCAGCGTGTCGGTCATGCCGAGCGCGAGGCGTTCGGCGCCGGCCCAGGCGATCATCGCGCCATTGTCGGTGCAGAGCGACGGCGGCGGCATGATCAGTTGCGTCTGCGCTTTCGTGGCAACGTCGCATAGCGCGCCGCGGATTGCCTGATTGGCGGCGACGCCGCCCGCGGCGACCAGCGCATGTGGCGCGCCGAACTGCTCGCGGAAAAGCCTGAGCCCCACGCTCAGGCGGTCCGCCGTCGAGTCCAGCACGGCGGCCTGGAAGCTGGCGCAGAGGTCGTCGGTGTCCTGCGGCGTCATCTCGGTGATCCGGCTCGCTTCATTGCGCACTGCCGTCTTCAATCCCGACAGCGAGAAATTGGCATCGGGGCGTCCCTGCATCGGCCGCGGAAAGGCAAAGCGCGTGGCGTCGCCGTTTGCCGCCGCGCGCTCGACCTGCGGGCCGCCGGGATAGGGCAGGCCCAGCATCTTCGCGACCTTGTCGAAGGCCTCGCCGATGGCATCGTCAACGGTGGTGCCGAGCCGCACATATTGGCCGACACCGGTGACTGCGACGATCTGGGTGTGGCCGCCGGAGGCGAGAAACAGGCAATAGGGAAATGCGACTCCGTCGGTCAGCCGCGGCGTCAGCGCGTGGGCTTCGAGATGGTTCACGGCGACCAGCGGTGTGTCATGCACCATCGCGATCGCCTTCGCGGTGGTGAGCCCGACGATGACGCCGCCGATCAGCCCCGGGCCGGCGGCTGCCGCCACGCCATTGAGCTGCGCGTAGTCGATGCCGGCCTCGTGCATGGCGCGGTCGATGATGCCGTCGAGCACGTCGACATGGGCGCGCGCGGCGATCTCCGGCACGACCCCGCCGAAACGGGCGTGCTCCTCGACCTGAGATCGCACGATATTGGACAGGATCTTGCCACGGCCATCGGGTGCGCGCTCGATCACGGCCGCCGCGGTCTCGTCGCAGGTGGTTTCGATGCCGAGTACCAGCATTGGCGAATCGTTATCCAATTTGCGCCCTTGCGCTCATATGTAAACCAGAGTTCTGGTAGGTCCGGTAGCATTCCGGGGTCGTCTTGCGCAATTGCCGTGAAACGTCCCCACTCCTCGGCCCTGGGAACAGAAGCGATGTCCATTCTTGTCACACGGCCACATCCGGACAATGTGGCATCTGCGGAGGCCCTGCGGGCGCGGGGGCATGCGGTGCTGCTTGCGCCGCTGCTGAAGTTCGAGCCGGTCGCCTTCCATCACGAGAGCGAGGCCGCGTACGGCGCCATCGTCGTCACGTCGGCGAATGCGATCCGCGCCATCGCGGCGCTGTTGCCGGATCTCGATCTGTTGAAGCTGCCGCTGTTCGCCGTCGGCGAGCACACCGCCGCTGCGGCGCGCGACGCCGGCTTTGCCGAGGTGATTGTCGCCGAAGGTGATGCCGCGGCCTTGCGCGACAAGGTGATGCAGGGCGCGCGCGACAAGCGCGTGAAGAAGAAGAGCACGCTGCTTTATCTGGCGGGTGCGGATCTGTCGCGCGATCTCGGCGGCGAACTCGGCGCCGAGGGATTTAACGTGGTGACGCAGACGACCTATCGCATGGCGCCCGTCAAGCACTTGCCGCGCGAGGTCTGCGAGGGTTTTGCTTCCCACGGTATAAGAGCGGTGCTGCACTATTCCCGGCGCAGCGCGCGGGCGTTCCTGGAGGCGGCGCGGGACGAAGGCGTCGAGATTTCGGCGCTGGCGATCCCGCAATGCTGCCTGTCCGAGACGGTTGCCGCTGTGCTGCGCGAGGCCGGCGCCGCGCAGGTCGCGGTTGCGGCGACGCCGGACGAAAATGCCTTGTTTGAGACCTTGGAGCGTGCTTTGCGGGCCCGTTTGGCGTAAGAGGACGGGCCGAATCCGGCGCAAGCGGGCTCGCCCCGGTACGTAAGTGTGAGGAACCGTCACGATGGCCGACGACAAGCCTGAAGACGCAGGATTGGCCCCCGAGTCTGGCCGTGCCAAGCGCGCGCCCCCGACCATCGACCTCGAGGCGACCGAAGTCTCCACCCAGCCGCAGGACGCGGCCGGCGAGCCGGAGGTGCAACGATCGGCCGAGCAGGCAATGTCCGAGCAGGCCAGTGTCGAGGAAACCAAGGTTGAGGAAACCAAGCCTGAGGAAATCAAGCCTGAGCCGGAGCGCGTCGAGGCGCAGGCCGCGGTTGCGCCCGCAGCCATCTCTCCCTGGATCATTGCGCCATTTTCCGGTGCCGTCGCAGCGGCGGTTGTGATCGCGGTCGGCTGGATGCTGGGCTGGCCCGCGGTCCAGGCGCCACCGGCCGCGCCGCAAGTGACAAGCGCGACGGTCGACGCACTGAACGGTCGCGTTGCCGCAGTCGAAGCCAAGGCCGGCAAGCCCACCGCCGATCCGGCAGTGACGGCGCGGCTCGACGCCCTGGAGAAATCCGTCGGCACCCTGCGCAGCGACATCGCCAATCTGCGCGCGCAGTCCGACAAGGTCACGAGTGCATTGAACGATGCGAAATCCGCGCCGCGCGATGCGGCTGGTTCATCCGAGCTCGCCGCGCTCAACGATCGCATTTCCCAGCTCGAGCGCGCCAGCACCAACGCACGCGCCGAGCTCGCCCAGCAGGGTGAGAAGATCGCCGACGCAAAGGTGATGGACGACAAGCCGTTGCGCTATGTGGTCGCCGCCACCCTGCTCGACGTCGCGGTGCGCCACAACGATCCTTACGAGGCGCAACTCTCCGCCGCGCGCTCGCTCGCAGCCAAGCCCGAACTTCTGAAGCCGCTCGATGTGTTCGCGTCGACCGGCATCCCGACGCCGGTCGCGTTGAGCCGCGAGCTCCTCAACATCGTGCCGAAGCTGTCGCCGCCGGCGGAAGCCCCAAGCAGCAACGCCGGCATCGTCGAGCGCCTTCAGGCGGGAGCGTCAAAACTCGTCCGCATCGAGCGCACGGATGGCGTCGGCAACGATCGCGGCGCCATCGTGGCACGGGCCACGTCGGCGGCGCTGCGCAACGATTTTGTCGAGGCACGGCGCGAACTGAAGACGCTGCCGGAGGCCGAGCGTGCGCCGGCGCAGGCCTGGCTCGACAAGGCCGATGCCCGCGATGCCGCGCTCGCGGCCTCCCGCAAATTCGCCGACGATGCCATGGCCGGTCTCGCCAAAGCCGATCTCGCCAAGCCCGATCTCGTCAAGTCTGCTCAATAAGATTCGCGCAACCAGTCGCGCGTATTAGGGATCGCCATGCTACGCATCGTCCTCTTCCTCGTTCTGATTGCGCTTGCAGGCGCCGGCGCGGCCTGGGTTGCAGACCAGCCCGGCGACGTCGTGATGACCTGGGGCGGTTTCCGGGCGTCACCGAGTATTCCAGTGTTCGCGCTCGGCCTCGGCATATTCGCCGTCGCGATCATCTTGGTCTGGAGCATCCTGACCACGATCTGGCGCACGCCAAGGCGGCTGCGCCGCCGCCGTCACGAGAAGCGCCACGCGCGGGGCCGTCACGCCATCACCCACGGCCTGCTTGCGATTGGCCATGGCGATACCGCCCTCGCCCGCCGTCACGCCGATGCGGCGCGACGCCATGCGCCCGACGACCCGCTCGCGCTGCTGTTGCATGCGCAATCAGCCCAGCTCGACGGCAATCGCGAAGAGGCGCAGCGCGCCTTCCGCGCCATGGCCGAGCGCGAGGACACAAGGCTGCTCGGCCTGCGCGGCCTGTTCATCGAGGCGCAGCGCGCCGATGACGCGGTCGGCGCCGTGATGATCGCGGAGGAAGCGATCAAGCTGTCACCGTCGTCGACCTGGGCCTCGCACGCGGTGCTCGGCTTCCGTTGCGCGCGCGGCGACTGGAGCGGCGCGCTCGCGATCCTCGATTCGAATCTGTCCGCCGGCCTGATCGACAAGCAGGCCTATCGCCGCCAGCGCGGCGTGCTGCTCACGGCGCGCGCGCTGGAATTGGAAACCATGGACCGCGACCTCGCGCGCGAGAGCGTGATGGAGGCGATCAAGCTCGCCCCGACGCTGGTGCCGGCGGCCGTGCTCGCCGCGAAGTTCGAGAGCGAGGCGCATCAGGTGCGCCGCGCCATGAAGCTGGTGGAGGCGGCCTGGCTCGCCAATCCGCATCCGGATCTTGCGGACGCCTATGCGCATGTGAAGCTCGGCGATGCCGCACGACAGCGCTTGCAGCGGGTCGAGACGCTCGCGGCGAAAACGCCTGCCGACAGGCCCGGCCGCGTCGAAGGCCAGCTCGCGATCGCGCGCGCCGCGATCGATGCCTCGGAATTCGCCCGTGCACGCGAGGTGCTCGCGCCTTACGTCAATGATCCGACCCAGCGCGTGGCGCTGTTGATGGCCGAGATCGAGCGCACCGAGCATGGCGACGGCGGCCGTGCCCGCGCCTGGACGTTGCGCGCGGTGCGCGCCCGCCACGATCCGGCCTGGACCGCGGACGGTTACGTCAGCGACCGCTGGCGTCCGGTGTCTCCGGTCACCGGCCGCCTCGATGCCTTCCAGTGGCAGACGCCGGTCGCGAGCCTGCCATCCGATAAGGGCCCCATGATCGAATCCTCGGCGTTCGAGGAAGCCATGCTCGCCGCCCCGCCGCCCAAGCGGGTGACGGCGTCCGAGAGCCCGGCGGAGCCGGCCGCCGCCGAACCGGTCCCGGCCGCTCAGGACAATTCCCCCCCGGTCGCGGAAGTGCTCGGGGCGGCGCCCGCTGAGCCCGTCAACCCGACCCCGGAGCCCGCCGAATCATCGCCACCGGCAGCAACACCGGTGTTCCGGACCCGCGCCGATCTCGGCAAGCCCGCGCCGGCGCCGATCCCTGCCGTCATCCCGATCGTCCGCGCGCCGGACGACCCCGGGATCGATGACGAGGGTCCGAGCGATGAATTTGCGGAACAAATCGGCGCGCCCCGGGTCCACGGAAAGGTCCAGGCCGGCGGTTGGCGCGGATTCTGGTCCCGCTGGGGCGCCTGAGCCGCATTTCGGACCCGGCTTGTCCTTGCCAATTCGGGCCATGCCCGATATCAGGAGCGCGCGTATCGGGGCCCGGCTTCGCCGGTCCCGCCAGGGTCCGCCGCAATAGCTCAGCTGGTAGAGCACGTCATTCGTAATGACGGGGTCGGGGGTTCGAGTCCCTCTTGCGGCACCAGCGCTCGCTTTCACTCGATCGTTGCGGCCAGCCGTCTTCGCCGCGGCAGCCAGCTCGCGTGCGCGTCGCGCTCGGCGCCGCTATTAGCATCCCGGGCATCCGCGTCTTCAGTCTCGATTCAAAAACGACAATGGCCGGGACAAGCCCGGCCATGACGCAAATGGGTGAAGCGGTTCGCTCCGATTGGTCGCGCTATTGCGAAACCGTCTGCACCACGCTTCCGATCGGACGCGCGCTCGAGGTCGGCACCTTCATCTCTTTCAGCAGCGCTTCGTCATATTCCGGCAGCGATTGGAAGGTGGTCTTGGCCTTGATCTGCACGACCTTGTAGCCGCCGGCCTTCAGGCGCGCGAGCAGCGTCGGCAGCGCTTCGCCGGTGTGCTTCTGGAAGTCGTGCATCAGGATGATGCCCTTGCCGAGCTTGTCGAGCTTGGTCATCACGGTCTCGACGATCTTCTCCGGCGTGGCGCCCTTCCTGAAGTCGAAGGAATCCAGATCGGTCGACCACATCGCGACGTTGCGGGTGCCGAGATAGGTCACCATCGCCGGATTGTGCTGAAGCTGCGGGAAGCGAAAGAACGGCGACGGCTCGGTGCCGAGCGCGAGCTTCACGGCGCTGAACCCCTTCTCGATCTCGTCCTTGGCCTGCTGCTCCGTCAACTTCTTGCTGTTGAGATTGAGGTGCGACCAGGTGTGCGCGCCGACCGTGTGGCCCTGGGCCAGCACCTGGCGCAGGATTTCCGGGTGGTAGGTCGCATGCTTGCCGACCGAGAAGAACAGACCCTTGGTGCATTCTTCCGCGAGCGCCTTCAGCACTGCGGGCGTGTTGACCGGCCAGGGACCATCGTCGAAGGTCAGCACGACCTCCTTGTCGGTGAGGAAGTCGAACTGCTTGAAAGTTTCGAAGCCGAAGCCGGGACCACCGGTGGTGTCGATCTCGACCACGCGAGACACGCCGAGCGCGTTCGGATTGGCGCAGGTCGATTTCTGCTGGACGGGGACGATCGCTGCGGCCGCAGGTGCCGGCGCCGGCGCTGCGGCGGCAGGCTTGCCCGCGAGCGCCGCGGTGGTCTCGACGTCATCCTTGGCGGCGAGCTTCGCCGGCAGTGGATCGGCGGCATGGGCCGCTGTTGTCTTGGGGGCGCCCTGGTCGGCGCGCGAGGAATAGAACAACCAACCTCCGGCGATCACGGCCGCCGCAAGGACACTGGCCAGCATCAGGCCCAACGCATTACGCATCGCTACTCTTTCCAAATACGCAACCAAACCAGCGGAATTTCCCGCGCGACGAGCCATTAATGCGAAGGAACAGTTAACGTGACACCAACACGACAGCGGTTGCGCAGGAATTTCAGCGAGGTGCGCCAAAGTGACCGACGTCACAGTCGCGGTGCGGCACGTGACCGTCATCACAGTGGAAACTGCTTTGCTGGAGCATTGTAGCTCCCATCAACAACGGGCCCGCTTCGGCGGTGCTAATGGGAGCTTCAAATGACCAAGTCCTTCTCTGCCAAGATCCGCGACACCAGCCTGGCCCTGGGCTTTGCGGCGATCGTCTCGATCGCGTCGACCAGCTCGAGCTTCGCCTTCTCGGCCGAAGCGCAGCAGATGTGCACCAGCGATGCCTTCCGCCTTTGCTCGTCGGAGATCCCCAACATCCCGAAGATCACTGCATGCATGGTGCAGCACCGCTCCGACCTGAGCGCCGGCTGCCGCGCGGTGATGGACAAGGATCTCGCCAAGGGCGCGTCGCGCAAGGTCGCTGACGCCCAGAGCGGTCAGTAAGGCGCGAGCAACTGATCCCGTTGAGCTCCCGAGCAATGTGCCCCGGCGTGATGCCGGGGCCATCCGGCGCGCCGATGCGCCCTGTCAATAAAGCCGTTGCGGCTCCGGCATCGCCGCTCTAGCTTCGCCCGCACATTGCTCCGGGCAAGAGGCATTACGCGATGACCAGATCAGCTTTTCTTTTTCCGTTGCTACTGTTTACAGCCAGCGCCTCCGCGCAGCAGCCCGGTCACGACGCCTGCGCGCGCGATGTCACGCGCTTCTGTCGCGCCGTCATGAACAATGGCGACGGCGCCGTGCTCGCCTGCCTGAAAGAGCATCGCGCCCGCCTGACCAAGGCCTGCGACAAGGTGCTGACGGATCACGGGCAGTAATTGTCATTGTCGTCCCGGCGAAGGCCGGGACCCATACCCCGTGATGCATCGATAAGGCGCGGCGAGCTGTACCGGGCGCGATCGCAACTTCGAGTTTTCGCCAAACTTCCGCTTGTGGCTATGGGTCCCGGCCTTCGCCGGGACGACGGCAGAGTGTTTGACTGCTACGTACTGCTCCCCGCCGCGGTCGCGACCACCGGCAGCACCTCGGCACCCGCACGATCCGGTGTCTCTTCCTTCCAGCGCACCGAGCCGAACGGACGCTCCAGCATACGGCGGATCCGCACCGGATCGGGGCCGATATGGAAATCGATCGCTCCCTGGTGCAACGCGCGTTCCGACTGTGTCGAGCGGTTGCGCTGGCGCAAATAATCGAACCAGGTCGGACAGTGATAGCGCTCGGTCCACAATTCGGGGTCGGCGATGTCGCGCGCGATCGACCAGCCATAGGCGCCGTTGCGCTGTCTGGAGAGCTGCACGTCCTGCATCACGTTGTGGAACGGGCGCGCGTTCTCCTGGCTGACGCGATATTCGATCTCGACCACCAGCGGCCCGCTGCGTCCGGTCAGCGATAGCTTGACTTCCGGATCGGCCAGCACCTCGGCGTCCTCGTTGCGGGCGCCGACGCGCGGCATCGCCAGCCAGATGCCCAGCAGCGGCGAGATCAGCATCAGTCCGGCTGCGACCAGCAGCGCGACCTCGACGCCGGCATAATCGGTGAGATGGCCCCAGCCCCAGGCACCGATCGCAATGCCGCCCGAAATCGAAGCCTGGAACGCCGCGAGCGATCGTCCCGCGACCCAGCGCGGCGCCGAGAGCTGCACGCCGATATTGAACAGCGCGACGGCCGCCATCCAGACCGCCCCGGCCAGCACAAGCGCCGCCGCCGTGAGCACGGGTTCGGTGCTCAAGGCAAGCGCACCCATCGCGAACGCCATCGAGATCGTGCAGGCGCGGATCGCGGATTCGCCGCTCATGCGCTTGCGCAGCTCGTGGATGTTGAGCGCGCCCACGACGGCGCCCATGCCGAAGGCGCCCAGCATGATACCGTAGGTCTGCGCGCCGCCGTGCAGCAGGTCGCGCGCGACCAGCGGCATCAGCGCCATCACGGCGCCGCCGCACAGGCCCATCACCAGCGTACGCAACAGCACGATCTTGATCGGCGGCGAATTGGTGATGTAACGGAAGCCCGAGACCATGGCGCGGTTGAGCTTTTCCCGCGGCAGACGCGAGGGCTCGGTGCTGCGCCGCCACAACAGCAAGACCACCAGCAGCGGCAAATAGAGGATCGCATTGCAGGCAAACGCAGCGACCGCGCCGGCAGAGGCGACGATGACACCGCCGATCGCCGGACCAAAACTGCGCGCGATGTTATAGCTGATGCCGTTCAACGCCACCGCCGAGGGCAGCGCATCCGGCGGCACCTGCTCGCTGACCGAGGATTGCCAGGCAGGCCCAAACAGCGCGTTGCCGCTGCCGACGATGAAGCAGAACGCCAGCAGCGTTCCCGGGCTGATGAGCTGGAACCAGGCGAGCAGCGTCAGCGCGGTCGCGCCGGTCAGCGCGATCGACAGCGCGATCAGCGTGACGATGCGGCGATCGTACATATCGGCGATGGCGCCGGCGGGCATCGAGATCAGCATGATCGGCAGCATCAATGCGGTCTGCACCAGCGCCACCTTGTCGGCGGAAGCCGCCATCTGTGTCATCGCCCAGGCTGCGCCCACGCCCTGGATCAGCAGGCCCAGATTGGACAGCAGGCTGGCGAGCCAGATGCGCCGGAATATCGTGTACTGCAAAGGCGCGGTGATGCCCTCGGCGGTCACTTTCTGGCGTTTCGGCTGCTCGGTCATATCCCCTTCCAAATCTTCCGGCAGAAATGGCTTAAATGATTCCGGCGCCTGCAGTGATGCCTGCGAAAGTCCTTCTCTGTCCAGTGGTTAGGCCGCTATAAGCGGTGCAAAGACGTGGTTTTACCGGTGAGGAACAGATGAAGCTATCACGACGGACGATCCTGCAAGGTGCAGGTGGCCTGGCTTTCGCGGTTGCGAACTTCCGGATGGATGCACGGGCGCAAACGTCGTCCGCGGCCGGAGGGTCCGAGGTGCCGCCCATCCTGTTCGTCCACGGCAACGGCGACTACGACGCGCTCTGGATCACGACGCTTTGGCGGATGGAATCCAACGGCATTGCGCATGATCGCATGATGGCGATCAACTTCACCAATCCCAACGCACGCACCGACGATACGGTCGAGCAGGCCGACCGTTCGTCCACCGAGGACCAGCGCCGTGAGCTGGCCGCCGCCATCGCCGAATTGAAGCGCCGCACCGGTGCGGCGCGTGTGGCGCTGGTCGGCAATTCGCGCGGCGGCTACGCCATCCGCAACGTCGTCAAGAACGGCGGCGGAGGCGATGTCAGCCACGCGGTCGTGTGCGGCACGCCCAATCACGGGGTCTTCGCGTTCGATGATCTGCTCGGCAGCGAGTTCAACGGACGCGGCGCCTTCTTGCGCGGCCTGAACGAGGGCGACAGCGAGGTGACGCCGGGCACGGCTTTCCTCACCATACGCAGCGACGGCATGGACAAATACGCGCAGTCCGACGGTCGCTTCTTGGGCAAGCCCGGCGTGCCGACCGGCATCACCGCCGAGGGGCCCGAACTGAAGGGCGCGACCAATCTCGTGCTCGGCGCGATCGACCATCGCGAGACGGCGTATCACCTGCGCGCCTTCCGCGAGATCTACAAATTCATCGCCGGCCGCGAGCCATCGCGCATTGCGATCGTGCCGGAACGGAGCGTCCGCCTCAGCGGATTGGTCACGGGCACGCCGGGCGGCGTGCCGACCAATCGCCCGGTCGCGGGCGCAACGGTCGAGGTATTCCAGGTTGATCGCGAAACCGGCGAGCGCAAGGGCGATGCGGTCTACCGCTCGACCACCGCGGCCGATGGCCGCTGGGGGCCGGCCGAGGTCGAGCCCACCTCGCCGCTCGAAATCGTCGTGACCTCGCCGGACGCGCCGACGACGCACCTCTATCGCTCGCCGTTCCCGCGCTCCTCCGACGTCGTGCATTTACGTGCCGCGCGCCCGTTCGGGCCGGCGGACAAGGATGCCGGATCGGTCATGATCATGTCGCGTCCGCGGGGCTATTTCGGCCTGCCGCGCGACACCGTTCTGTTCGACGGCCATGAGCCCGCCGACGTCAAGTCGGGCGTGCCCACGGATTCGACAGCAACCCTGCGCTTTCCGGCCAGCGAGGTCGGGCGTAGCGTCGTGGCCCAATTCAACGAAGAACGAATTGTGACACGCGTCTGGCCTGCCTCCGAGAACAGGATTGCGATTGCCGAGCTGACTTATTAGCTGTTGAGCTGCAAGCCTTGACTGCGAAGATAGCTGCGGGAGAGAGCCATGAACATCGCCAGCGTGCGTCGGCCCATCGTTCCTCCCAGCCCGCCGCGCGCACCGGACGACATGTCGTTCTTCGGCCGGCTGGCGGTGATCAGGCAGAACATGATCGCGACCTGGGGCCAGCGCGCCTATGAGGAAGAGATCATCCAGGGCCGCTTCTTCCTGCACAAGAGCTTCATCCTGAACCGCCCGGACGCGATCCGGCATGTCCTTCTCAGCAACTACGAGAACTACACGCGCACGCCCGCCGGCATCCGCATGCTGCGCCCCGTGCTCGGCGAAGGTCTCCTGATCGCGGAGGGCCACGCCTGGACGTTTCAGCGCCGGACGCTGGCGCCCGCCTTCACGCCGCGTGCCACGGCAAACCTGGTCCCGCACATGACGGCGGTGCTCGACGAGACCATTGCGAAACTCGACGCGCAAACCGGCGAGGCCGTCGATCTGCGCGAGATCATGCAGCGCATGACGCTCGAGATCGCCGGACGCACGATGTTCTCCTTCGGCATGGACCGGCACGGCCCGACCCTGCGCAACTTCGTCACGGAATATGGCGAGCGCCTGGGCCGGCCCTATTTCCTCGACATGCTGCTGCCGGTGTCCTGGCCGACCCCGATGGATCGTGCCCGTGCCCGCTTTCGCAAGCGCTGGACCGACTTTGTCGCGATGCTGATCGCCGAGCGGCGTGCGGCGGGCAAGAAGGACGGCGCGCCGCCGCAGGATCTGTTCGATCTCATGGACCAGGCGCGCGACCCTGAAACCGGCAAGGGTTTTTCCGACGCGCAGCTCGTCGACGAGGTCGCGACCATGATTCTCGCCGGTCACGAGACCACGGCAACCGCGTTGTTCTGGGCGCTGTATCTGCTCGCGCTCGATCCGGACACGCAGGAGGAGGTCGCCTCCGAGACCCGCGGCGAACACCTCGACAGCATGGCCGACATCGATCGCCAAAAATTCACCCGCGCCGTGATCGACGAGACCATGCGGCTCTATCCGCCGGCGTTCCTGATCGCCCGGGCCGCGCGCGACAAGGACGATGTGGCCGGCATTGCGGTCGGCAAGGGCGACGTCATCATGATCGCGCCGTGGCTCCTGCACCGGCACGAGAAATTGTGGGATCAGCCGAACGCATTCATTCCAAAACGCTTCATGTCCACGGAAGCGCCGGACCGCTTCGCCTATCTGCCGTTCGGTGCGGGCCCGCGCGTCTGCATCGGCGCGCCGTTTGCGCAAGCCGAATCGGTCCTGGCCCTGGCCCGGCTGATCGGCGCGTTCCGCGTCGAGCTGGTCGATGCCAATCCGGTCATTCCATGTGGCGTCGTCACGACCCAGCCGGACCACTCACCCATGTTCCGCATCACGCGTCGGTGACAGGCGATTGTCTGGCCAACGGCGTGATCCATCCTAGATAGAGTTACGCCATGAGCGACATCCAGGCCCAGCTTTCCGTTCTGAAGCAGACCGCCGACGCCGAGGTGGTCAACGCGATCCATCGCCTCATCGAGGACGGTGAGGATCACGAGCTCAACCGCGTCAACGTTCTCGACTTCTCCAGGCAGCACAATCTGGACGAAGAGCGGGCGATCTCCGCTTTCCTGCATTCGGCCCGGCTCGGGCTGTTCGATCTCGGCTGGAACGTGCTGTGTCCGGGCTGCGGCGGCGTGCTTGGGGCGCATTCGACCCTGAAGGCACTCAAGCCCGATGACTATCATTGTGCGCTGTGCGCCTGCGGTTACAAGGCATCCGTCGACGACCAGGTCGAGGTCTCCTTCACGGTGAATCCGCGCGTGCGGCGCATCGCGGCGCACGACCCCAACTCGCTTCCGGTGTGGGACTATTTCAAGCAGGTGTTCTGGAGTTCCGGCGTCGACTTCAACAAGGACTCGTTTGCGACGCTCGCCAACGAGGTGACGCTGGATACGTTCGAGCTGCCGGCCGGCGAGAAGGCGACCATGTCGCTGCAACTGCCGAACGACTTCATCATCATCTTCGAGCCGGTGACGCACGCGGCCCATTTCATCGACGTCCAGGGCGAACCGACCAAGGACCGCCAGCAGCTCGCCATCATGTACAACAGGGTTCAGGCTCCGACCGGGACCACGACCTTGCGGCCGGGCCCGCTGCGGCTGTCGCTGGAGAACCAGGCCGGCGTGCGCGTGCTGCCGGCGGTGTTCATCGCGGCCGAGGCGCTTCATCACCTGATCGGCAAGCGCAAGCCGTTCCTTACCGCCAAGCGCATGCTGTCGAACCAGACCTTTCGCGATGTCTTCAAGGCGGACAATCTCAGTCTCGACCAGCGGCTCCAGATCACCTCGCTGACCTTCCTGTTCACGGACCTCAAAGGCTCGACCGCGCTCTACGAGCGGGTCGGCGATCTCGCCGCCTTCGATCTCGTGCGCGCGCATTTCCATGCGCTGCTCGAGATCATCTCGTCCGAGAAGGGCGCGGTGGTGAAGACGATCGGCGATGCCGTGATGGCGACCTTTGTCCGTCCCGAGCATGCGATCGTCGCCGGCCTGCGGATGCGCGCGGCCATGGACGAGCTCAATAAGAAGCGCGGCACCGCCGATCTCATCGTCAAGATCGGCATCCATGAGGGCCCGTGCCTCGCGGTGATGCTCAACGAGCGGCAGGATTATTTCGGCCAGACCGTCAATATCGCGGCGCGCGTGCAGAGCCTGTCCACGGCGCGGGAGATCCACATCACGAGCCCGGTGCTGGATGAGCCCGCGGTTGCCGAGATCCTCAAGCAGCGCGAGATCACACCGATCCAGAAACAGGCGGCGCTGCGCGGCATCGCCGACAAGATGGTGGTGTACGAGATACCGTAAGGGGATGGGGCGATGCCGCAACATTCTCCGTCCTTGCGAGGAGCCCTTGCGACGGAGCAATCCAGACGGTCACTGCGAAGAGATTCTGGATTGCTTCGCTCCGCTCGCAATGACGGCAGTGGGAGGTTCGCGCCAAATCCCGCCGTCGAGCGCGGCAACCAATCTGCCCAGATTGCCGAAACGTAATGCACGCGCGGAACTGACGCACGTTGCGCTATCCGAGTTTCCCGCTCATATAATGGCTTGTAGCGGCCGCGCCTCAGGCGGCTTCATCGATTTCGGTAGGATCCTATGCTCGACGGCCTGCGCCAGTTCATCGCCGAGATTGTTGCCCCTCAAGCCGGGGAGCGCAGCTTCGGTGAAAGCGATTATCGGCTGGCGGCCACGGCGCTGCTGGTTCACGTGATTTCGCTGGACGGCCAGCCGACGCCGGCCGAGCAACGCAAGCTGCACAGCCTGATCGAGAGCCATTTCGGGCTCGATCGCGGCACCGCCGACCGGCTGATCGCGGACGCGACCCAGGTCGAGGGCGAAGCGGTCGACCTCTATCACTTCACCAGCGTCATCATGCGCTCGCTCGACGAACAGGGTCGCAAGCGCATCGTCCAGATGATGTGGGAGCTGGTCTATGCCGACGGCCAGGTCACGGAGTTCGAGGACAACGTCGTCTGGCGCGCCTCCGACCTGCTCGGAATCGCCCAGCGCGACCGGATCGATCTCAAGCATGCGGTCGCGGACCGCATCGGCGGTCAGGTCAAGGACGGGGCCATCAGCGGCTGATCCGTCCCAACACGGCGCATTGCCGGTTGTGCTGATCACATGACGAAACTTTAATGTAGCGCTCGCGCGCCTGGCTTTACGGATTCCCCTGTAAATCCGCAGTTTTTCCCGCTCTCCCCTTTGCCCGCTCAGGCGGCCATGCTGCCAGCGCCGCTTGCCTGTTCCGCGCGGCCTATGCTCTCGTTCCAGCCATTACGGGGCCAAAAAACTTCAATTCAAGAGACTTCGATCGTGACTGAGCGGGTAACGTTGATCACCGGTGCGTCGGCGGGCATAGGTACGGAGCTGGCGCGTGTGTTCGCCGCGAATGGACACCGTCTCGCGCTGACGGCGCGACGGGCGGACCGGCTGGAGGCGCTTGCGAGCGAGCTCGTCGCCAAGGGCGGCAAGAAGCCGATCGTGATCGCGTGCGATCTGCAGGACGGGGACGCTGGCGAAAAGATCGCGGCAGCGCTCGCCGCGGAAGGTGTCGAGCTCGATCATCTCGTCAATAATGCCGGCTTCGGCGTATTCGGCGATGCAATCGAGCGCGATCGCGCCGAGCAGGTCGGCATCGTCGATGTCAACGTCCGGGCCCTGACGGATCTGTCGCTGCGTTTCGCCGATCAACTCATCAGGAACAAGGGCGGCCTTCTCAATGTCGGATCGGTCGCCGGCTTTCTGCCCGGACCCGGCATGGCGGTTTACTACGCCTCCAAGGCGTATGTGATCTCCTTCACCGAGGCGTTGCGGGCGGAGCTCGCGCCACACGGCGTTCGCGTCACCGTGCTTTGCCCGGGTCCGGTGCCCACCGAATTCCAGGCGCGCGCTGGCGTTGGCTCCGGACACGATACCGCCGTCCTCAATGTTTCCGCCGCCGATGTTGCGCGCGAGGCCTATCGTGGGCTGATGGCAAACAAACGGGCAGTGCTGCCTGGTCTTGGCATCAAGCTTGTGCCGTTCGCGTTGCGTTTATTCCCGCGCGGCTTCATCCTGTCAGCCACAAGTTGGTTTCAGAGGCAAAGGCACTAAAGAAAGCCCGCGCGCCGGCATTGGCCCGGAGCTTGCTTTCCGTATCGGGAAGCTTGTGTGCGCGAACTCACACGAAATTAACCTTCGCTTAGTTATGCTGGCGGTCTGAACCGATAGCGCTTTGGCGAGAGCGCTTGGCGAGAGCAACTGGAAAGGCAATGTCGTTCCGGACGGACAGGTTTGGTGGCGCAGAATTGGTGCCTTTCCCGAAGCGAAGGGCCCTCGGCGCATCGGCTGCGAGTCCTGAAGCCCGGCTGCCGGTCCTCATCGTCCTGCACCAGGAATCCTCGACGCCCGGCCGCGTCGGCAATGCGTTGCGCGCGCTCGGCCATCGCCTCGACATCCGCAGGCCGCGCTTCGGCGATCCCCTGCCCGACACGCTCGAGCGGCACGCCGGCGCCGTCGTTTTCGGCGGCCCAATGAGCGCCAACGATTCCGACGACTACATCCGCCGCGAGATCGACTGGATCGACATTCCGCTTCGCGAACAACGGCCGTTCCTCGGCATCTGCCTTGGCGCGCAAATGCTCGCGATGCAGCTTGGTGCCCGCGTCGCGCCGCATCCGGCCGCGCTGACCCAGATCGGCTACTACCCGATCCGCCCGACCGCGGCGGGCCGTACGCTCTGCCCGAACTGGCCGGCGCAGGTCTATCACTGGCATCGGGAGGGATTTGGGCTGCCGGTCGGCGCGGAGCTGCTTGCGGAAGGCGATGATTTTCCGGTGCAGGCGTTTCGCACCGGCAATGCCTTTGGCCTCCAGTTTCACCCCGACGTGACCTACGCGATGATGCATTGCTGGACCACGCGCGGCTATGACGGCTTCAGCGCGCCCGGCGCACGGCAGCGGCATCATCATTTCGCGGACCGCGCCGTCTATGACGTAGCAGAACGCGCCTGGCTCGATCATTTCGTCGATGGCTGGCTGTCGCGCCGGCCGGTGCTGGCGCAAGCCGCCGAGTGATCGCGTCTTCGCGTAAGCCCTTGCCTCATCCCTGAATATGCTAGGCTTGCCGCCAACGAGCGCGCGCGAACACGCCGGCAAACAACAGGGAGAGCGCCATGGAATATGAACACATTCTCTATGACGTCGGCGACAAGATCGCGACCATCACGCTCAATCGTCCCGAACGAATGAATGCGTGGACGCCGGTGATGGAGCGCGACGTACGCCATGCGATGGAAGCGTCAAGCAAGAACGCTGATGTCCGCGTCATCGTGCTGACCGGCGCGGGCCGCGCCTTCTGCGCCGGCGCCGACATGGATGCGCTGAAGGGGCTCGATCCAAACGACATCAGGCGCGCCTCGAACCTGCCGCCGTTCGACATGAACAGGCGGCCGGACTGGCAGACGCGCTATGGCTTCTATCCGTCGATCGGAAAGCCGGTCATCGCGATGCTCAACGGCGCGACCGCCGGCATCGGTCTCGTGCATGCGCTCTATTGCGATTTGCGCTTTGCCGCTGATAACACCGTGTTCACGACCGCCTTCGCACGGCGCGGACTTATCGCCGAGCATGGAATCTCCTGGATGCTGCCGCATATCGTCGGCCATGCCAATGCGATGGATTTGCTGCTCTCGGCCCGGCGCGTGGGAAGCGAGGAGGCGTTGCGGATCGGGCTCGTGAACCGGCTCTGTGCGCCGGAGAAACTTCGCGAGGAGACCTATGCCTATGCGCGCGACCTCGCCGATTTCGTCTCGCCGAGCGCGATGGCCGTGATCAAGCGGCAGCTCTATGAGGTGCCGTTCCAGACGCTCAGCGAGGCGACCATCGAGGCCAATCGCGAGATGCTGGTCGCGCTCAATGGCAGTGATTTCCGGGAGGGTGTGGCAAGCTTCATGGAAAAGCGGCCGCCGAGGTTTACGGGGAGGTAGGGAGGAGAAATTCGGATGGAGCCCGCCGTCGCCCTGCGGGCTATGGCGGGGCAGCCTTCGCTCCCTTCGCTACGAGGGAGCTTGGCTGGCTTGCCTAGCCGAAGCTCGCGAAGGCTGGTGGAGCCAGGCGGGATCGAACCGCCGACCTCGTCATTGCGAACGACGCGCTCTCCCAGCTGAGCTATGGCCCCGTAGTAGGCCGCTCTGGTCAATGCGGCCGACAACCGGGCGCCATTTAAGTCCCCGCCAAGGTCAAGTCAAGGACGGGCGTAAGGGGGTTTTAGCCATCCTGGCGCCGACTTCCCTTGTTTGGGCTTGGGGGAACCGGTATCTAGCCATGACCATCCCACGGCACAGGCCCAGAGAGTGTTTCGCTGATGCGCCCGATCGTCTTCATCCTGATCCAGATCATCAATCTGTACATTTACCTGCTGATCGCATCGGCGATTTTGTCCTGGTTGATCGCGTTCAACGTCGTGAATACCCGCAACCAGTTTGTCGGAGCGATCGCGGAATTTCTCTATCGGATCACCGAACCGGTGCTCGGCCCTATCAGGCGCCGGCTGCCCAGCATGGGCGGCCTCGACATGTCTCCAATCGTCGCGTTCTTCGTGCTTTGGCTGATCCAGCTCTATCTCGCCGAGTACGTTTATCCCAACGTGCCCTAGACGCGGAACCGTGATGGAGCGTTGATGGAGCCGCGATCCTTGACTGATCCTTGGCGCACCTCCACCACGGGCCTCAGCATTGCGTTGCGGGTGACACCGCGCGGCGGGCGTGACGACATCGACGGGATCGAGCAGCTCTCCGACGGCCGCAGCGTCCTGAAGGTGCGCGTGCGGGCGATCGCTGATGGCGGCGAGGCCAATCGCGCGGTGCTGGCGCTGTTGGCGAAATCGCTCGGCGTGCCCAAGGCCAGCGTCAGTCTCCTGTCCGGGACGACGTCACGGCTGAAGCAGATCGCGGTCGAGGGCGATCCGGCACGGCTTGCCGAAGCGCTGCGCCAGCTTGCTCCGGCCAAATCGAAGGCATAGGGAACTGACATGGCGGCCAAGATCATCGATGGAAAAGTCATTGCCGCTGAGCTTCGCGCCCGCGTCGGCGATGAGGTCGCCCGCGTCAAGCGTGACCACAATCTGATCCCGGGGCTCGCGGTGGTCCTGGTCGGCAGCGATCCCGCCTCTGAGGTCTATGTCCGCTCCAAGCACACGCAGACCCAGGCGGCCGGCATGGCCTCGTTCGAGCACAAGCTGCCCGCCGAGGTCTCGCAGGCAGATCTGCTGGCGCTGGTGGCAAAACTCAACCGCGATCCCGCCGTGCACGGCATTCTGGTGCAGCTGCCCCTGCCCAAGGGCCTCGACACCGAGGCCGTGGTCAATGCCATCGATCCGGCCAAGGATGTCGACGGACTGCATCCCAACAATGCTGGGCGGCTTGCCGGCGGCTTCGAGGCGCTGTCGCCCTGCACGCCGCTCGGCTGCATCATACTGACCAAGAGCGTGCATGGCTCGCTCGAAGGCATGAACGCGATCGTCATCGGCCGCTCCAATCTGGTCGGCCGCCCGCTGGTGCAGTTGTTGTTGAACGAGAACGCGACGGTGACCATCGCGCATTCGCGCTCACGCGATTTGCCCGGGCTCGTGAGGCAGGCCGATCTCGTTTATGCGGCGGTTGGTAGACCTGAGATGGTGCGCGGCCACTGGCTGAAGCCGGGCGCGACCGTGATCGACGTCGGCATCAGCCGTATTCCAAGGGACGACGGCAAGACGCGGCTCGTCGGCGACGTCGCCTTTCAGGAAGCACTCGAGGTCGCCGGCGCGATCACGCCGGTGCCGGGCGGCGTCGGCCAGATGACGGTCGCCTGTCTGCTCGTGAACACGCTGCGCGCGGCTTGCGCGATCGCAGGCCTGCCGAAGCCGGCGGTGTAGTTTACCTCGCCCCGCTTGCGGCAGCCATCGCATATAAGGCTGATTTCTCTGTGGCCATCCTTCGAGACGCCCGCCTTTGGCGGGCCCTCAGGATGAGGACCGAGTGTGCGGCAGCAGTTTCAACGGGCTCCGACTGCCGCTTAGCCTCATCCTGAGGAGACCGCGGAGCGGTCGTCTCGAAGGACGAGGCGCGCGTTCAGGTCGGCCAATGGCGATGTGCGATGGCCCTGCGATTTGCAGGGAGAGGTACCGTCATCGGCTCCGGGCTACGGAAAACTCATGCCTTCTTTTTCTCGCGCTCGACGCCTTCGAGGATCAGCTTGTGGGCATCTTCCGGGCCGCCCCAGCGCAATATCTTCACCCACTTGCCGGGTTCGAGATCCTTGTAGTGCTCGAAGAAATGCTGGATCTGCTGCAGCGTGATGTCGGGCAGGTCGGAATAGGTCTTCACCTTGTCGTAGCGCTGCGTCAGCTTTGACGACGGCACCGCCAGAATCTTCTCGTCGCCGCCGGCTTCGTCTTCCATGAACAGCACGCCGACCGGACGCACGCTCATGACGGCACCCGGGATGATGGCGCGGGTGTTGACGATCAGGACGTCGCAGGGGTCGCCGTCATCCGACAGCGTGTGCGGGATGAATCCGTAATTACCGGGGTAACGCATCGGCGTGTAGAGGAAGCGGTCGACCACCAGCGTGCCCGCCTCCTTGTCCATCTCGTATTTGATCGGCTCACCGCCCACCGGCACTTCGATGATGACGTTCACTTCGTGTGGCGTGTTTTTTCCGATCGAGACCGCATCGATACGCATTCAAAAAGCTCCGTTGTTGCCGAGGTTAAATCGCGCCCGGCAGCGATTTTGGCATTGTCATACGCGGGCTTGGCCCGCCACTCCATCGCGTTTTTGTGAAATAATGAATCCAGCGATCACCGGCTCAAAAGGCAACGGTATCGACGGAATGGAAGCGCTGCCGGTTAAGCTTTCAGCAGCTCAATTGGTCCAGGCGAAGGCAACCTTGTCGAGCGATTTCGGCCCGAATCGCTCCGAGGAGCGCGCCACCATGCGGCCACCCAGCGCCCGGTAGAACTCGGTCGCCGGGTCGTTGTCCGAGAGCGCCCACACCACCATGCTCTTCAGATTGCTCTGCATGAGGTCGCGGCGCGCGGCGGTAAACAGGCGACGGCCGAAGCCGAGGCCCTGGAATTCCGGACGCAGGTAAAGCTCGTAGATCTCGCCGTCGAAATGCAGGCTGCGGGCGCGGTTGCGGCCGTAATTGGCATAGCCCGCGATCTTGTCGCCGAACACCAGCACGCTGACGCGGCTGCCCTTGCGGATCGCGCTGTCCCACCACTGCGGACCGCGGCGGTTGATCAGCTTCTCCAGCTCGGCGCCGGGAATGATGCCCTGATAGGCCGAGCGCCATGCTTCGTCATGGGTGGACGCCACTGCAGTTGCATCTGCAGCTTTGGCCGGCCGGACCTCGATCAGGGTTGTGCTCATGGATGCGATCAAACCAAGTCGCCGCGCCGGCGGCAAGACCTATCGTTAATTATCGGTTAAGCTGTGGACTTTCTGCATCAGTATTTTAACCATGTTGTACCGAAAGAAGACAAGCGGCTGCCTTGAACGGCAATGGTGTGATGTACGCCGGTGCAAAACTGCGGTGCGGCAACGAATGAACGGCCACGGCACCGCAGAAAGCCCGTCCAGAATGATTCGTTCCTACCAGTCTGACTGCGTCCCCCTGTTCGCCTTCGGCAATTGATGCGGCTCCTCAACATCCTCGCCCTCCTGCCTCTGCTATCCCTGTTGGCTGCGTCGCCGCTGCGCGCCCAGGTCACGTTGGGGCCATCGGGAGAGGAAGGCGAGCCGTTCCGGCGACAACAATGGCGTGTACCATCCCCGGATACCGATATTGCCGCGCACGCGCTGCTGTTTCGCCCCGCCGACACCGGTCCGTTTCGCCTCGCTGTGATCGCGCATGCAACGACACAGAACGTGTTGCGTCGTGCACAAATGCCGCAGCCGGAATACCGCGCGCTCGTCGCGTTTCTCGTCGCGCGCGGTTTCGCCGTGCTGGTGCCCGAGCGGCTCGGCCATGGCGCGACCGGCGGGCGCTATGTGGAGGACCAGGGCGGCTGTGACGAGGCTGATTACGCCCGCTCCGGCCGCGCCACCGCGGCGGAGATTTCGCTCGCGCTGGACTATCTGCGGAAGCAGGATTTTGTCCGCGGCGACGCCGCGGTCGTGCTCGGACACTCCGCAGGCGGCTGGGGTGCGCTGGCACTCGCGAATGCCGATCCGAAGGCGATCTCCGCGATCATTGCCTTCGCACCGGGGCGCGGCGGCCACGCCAACGATGAAGCGAACCGGATCTGTGCGCCGCATACGCTGCTTGCGGCCGCGGCCGAATTCGGCAAAGCCGCGCGCGTTCCCGTCACATGGTTGGTCGCGGACAATGACAGCTATTTTGCGCCGGCGTTCTCGCGAAGTCTGGCGGACGCATTTCGTAGCGGCGGTGGAAAGGTCGATTTCCGCGCGTTGCCCGCGGTGGGCAGCGAGGGCCATTGGATGATCGAGACCGAGGCCGGCGTCAAAGCCGCAAGCCTGGAGCTCGACCGCGCGCTGAAGCCGCCGCTGGCGAAGAAGCCATGACACTGTATTTCCTGGTCAAATATCTGCATGTGCTCGGTGCCATCGTCATCCTCGGTACCGGAAGCGGCATCGCCTTCTTCATGCTGATGGCGCATCGCAGTCACGATGCGGAGTTCATCGCGCGCACGGCTTCGGTGGTGGTGATCGCCGATGCGATCTTCACGCTGTCGGCGGTGCTCGTGCAGCCGATCACGGGCGGTTTGCTGATGATGCTCTCGGCCACGCCGATCACGGAGCGATGGCTGCTGGCGTCGCTCGCGCTCTTTGTGATCGCAGGCCTGTTCTGGGTGCCCGTCGTCTTCATGCAGATCGAGATGCGCGATCTCGCGCGCAACGCGGCCGAGCAGCACGTCGCGCTGCCGGAGCGCTACTTCATCCTGTTCCGCCGCTGGTTCGCGTTCGGCTTCCCCGGATTCGGCGCGACGATGCTGATCCTCTGGCTGATGATCGCGAAACCGATCTGAGAGACGTGATGAACCAGCGCACCATTCTCGTGCTCGGCGCCTCCGGCCTGATCGGTCGCTTCATCACGGACGATTTGCGCACGCGGGGCTTTCGTGTGGTCGGTCTCGCACGCCGCTTGTCGCCGGCGCAGAAGATGACCGCGCTTGATCTCGAGGTGCCGATTCTCTCGCTCGATGCGGCCGCGCTGACCCGCCTGTTGCGGGAGCACGCAGTGGATATCGTCGTGAACTGCCTCGGCGTGCTTCAGGATGGGCCGGGCAGCGACACCAACGCCGTGCATCGCGATTTCGTCGCACGCCTGCTCAAGGCCTTGAGCGATAGCGGACGGGCAATCCGGCTGGTGCACATCTCGATTCCCGGAACCGCACAGGACGATCGCACCGCATTCGCGACGACCAAGCGCGAGGCCGAGCGGCTGATCGCCGCCTCCCGCATTCCCCACGCCATCCTGCGCCCCGGCTTCGTGATCGCGCCATCGGCCTATGGCGGCAGCGCCATGCTGCGCGCGATCGCCGCTTTTCCGCTCGACCTGCCGACTGCCGAAATGGCGACGCCGTTCCAGCCTGTTGCGGTCGAGGACATCGCTGCCACCATTGCCTGGCTCGTCGCGCGCGACATCGACGATCTATCCGTGAAAGCCGTGAGCTGGGACCTGATGCAGTCCGAACCAATGACGATGGCCGGCGTCGTCAAGCAGTTCCGGTGTGCGTTCGGCACCGCCGGCTGGCCGCGCGTCGCGATGCCATCCTTCATGCTCGATCTCGGCGCGAGAATCGGCGACGTCGCCAATTCTCTCGGCTGGATGCCGCCAATGCGCTCCACCGCGATCGCCGAGCTGCGCCGCGGCGTGACGGGCGATCCCTCGACGTGGATCGCAGCCACCGGCATTGCCCCAAAGACGCTGGCTGAAGCAGTTGGGCGTCATCCCGCTTCCATCCAGGACAAATGGTTCGCACGGCTGTTCCTGATCAAGGCATTGATCATCGCGAGCCTGGTGGCGTTCTGGCTCGTCTCAGGCTTTATCGCGCTGGTCGTCTCCTATCGCGCCGCCGCCGGCATTTTGAGCGCGCACGGCTTTCCGCCGGCACTGGTCGATCCCATCACCATTGGCACCAGCCTGATGGACATGGGCATTGGCGTCCTGATCGCTTTTCGTCGTACGGCAGCCATCGGCCTGGTCGCGGGCATCGTCGCATCGCTCGGCTATATGGCCCGCGCGGCGATCCTGACGCCCGACCTCTGGATCGAGCCGCTCGGCGCGCTGGTGAAGACGGGGCCGGCAATCGTGCTGATGCTCGTGGCATTGCTCATATTGGATAACCGCTGATGCCCAAATGGCCCGATGACGATGTGATCCTGTTCGACGGCGTCTGTATCTTCTGCTCGCGTTGGGTGCGGTTCATTGCCAAGCGCGACACGGCGAAGCGATTTCGATTCACGCCGATCCAGTCGGACTATGGAGCGCGGCTGGCGCGTACGTTCGGCATTGATCCCGATGATCCCGACACCAATGCAGTGGTTCACCGCGGAGAGGCGTTCTTGCAGTCGGACGCTGCGCTGACGGTGCTGTCGCATCTGCCGGGATGGAGTTGGACACGCGCGCTACTTGCTGTGCCGAAGCCGTTGCGCAACGCGGTGTACGGCCTCATCGCGCGCAACCGCTATCGCATCTTCGGCAAGTACGATGCGTGCTTTGTGCCGGAAGCGGATCTGCGGGCGAGGGTGATTGAGTAACGCGTCATTGCGGGTAACTCGTAATTGCAGGTAGCTCGTCATTGCGAGTTGGGACCGGCCTTGAGGGCCGACGCGCGCTGAATGAAACTTTTCGCGGGTTGGCAAAAGCGGTA
>NZ_JBVVOZ010000024.1:0-93183 GCF_055807395.1 Bradyrhizobium sp. Kon10
AAACTTGTTCGTCGTCTTGCTTGTCATGGCTCCATCCTCTCAGGAGTTGGAGCCTCCGGCAAACCCGGGGCGGTTCAAGACCCTGGTGATAAGGACGTTGCTGCATGACTTCGGTCATGTTGTGCTGTTCGGTGCGCATACGTTCTATCCCTGCCGGCGAGAGCAGCCGAGCACCATCCAATTCTCCACCTCTTGCGACGACGCCGTAGATTCGTGCGACCGCGCGTGCGTTTCCATGACCATTGGCACTGGAGATCTCGGCTTCACGCCAAGCCTTGGAATTGAGGGTTGTCGGCCAAGGCTCATCAGGATTCTGGGCAAACGCTTTGCCGAGCAGCGTGTCGGGCTCCTTGTCCTTGATGGCGAACAGTGTGCCCTCCAGGACGGGCTGAAGCTCGGCGCATCTCTGCTGATCGGCTTCGGACAACCCTCCGATCTGGTAGTCCGCCTTGAGCGGCACTGCGATTTCCTCCCGAAAGAAGCGGGCCATGGTCTTGCCGGTGACGCGTCGGCAGATTTCGCTGAGCAGGAAGCCCTGCGTATGAATGTGGTAACCGGCCTGCTTTCCGGGCTCCCACAGCGGCGCCTGCGCGGCAAGTGCGCTCGTCATGGCTTCGCGATCGAACATTGCCCCGCGTGGCAGCGCTGCCGTGACCACGGGTAGCCCCGCACGA
The DNA here is from genome assembly GCF_055807395.1 of Bradyrhizobium sp. Kon10. NCBI lineage: Bacteria > Pseudomonadati > Pseudomonadota > Alphaproteobacteria > Hyphomicrobiales > Nitrobacteraceae > Bradyrhizobium > Bradyrhizobium sp. Kon10. The sequence goes on from NZ_JBVVOZ010000024.1 coordinate 675, forward strand.
TGATCAAGCACAAAGCGAACCGGAAGCTTCTCTTTGCCATTCTGTGCGAATTCTGGCCAATACTCGGCGACGGGCGCATCGGGATCGACGAGACCGCGATCGATCAGCATGTTGAAAGCGATGCCGCCGATGCCTTTCACCACCGACATCATGCACACAATCGTGTCGCGCTCCCAGGGCTGGGTGCAGGCGGCATCTTTCCAGCCGCCCCAGAGATCTATGACTGTTCTTCCATCCTGGGCCACGCTGAAGGCCGAGCCGACCTCGTCCTCACAGCGGTAGTTCTCGATGAAGGCATCACGCACATGTGCGAAACGAGGCTCGCAGGAGCCGTGAATGGCAAACGTCTTGCCACGAGCTTGCACAGTTGCAGTTTCCATCTCCATGAGCTGTCCTTCCGACGCGTTACAGCACCTTGTGGCCAACCTCGTCCGCGAACCGGTGCGTGGGGCCCGACCAGACGATCTGTCCTTGTTCAAGTAGGTGAATCGAATTGGCGTGACGGAGCGCGAAGGTGATGTTTTGCTCCGCGATGAATAGAGACAATTCCCCGGAGGCCCGAAGCGTCTCGATCGTTTCCGAGATCAGATCCAGGACGACAGGTGCAAGTCCGAGAGTAGGTTCATCGATCAGGAGCAGTTTCGGCTTCATCATCAGCGCGCGGCCAATGGCGAGCTGCTGCTGCTCGCCGCCGGACAATGTTCGCGCTTGCTGCTTGCGGCGCTCGGCGAGCCGTGGGAATAGCGTCTCGACGAAGGCAACCGTCTGCCGGAAATCGGCCGCTGACAGATGGCTGCCGCCCATTCTGAGATTCTCGAAGACGGTCATGTCCCCGAAGAGTTCACGTTTCTCCGGACACAGCACGATTCCTGATCGGGCAATCTGATCGGCCTTTTCCGGTATGGCTTGTCCGCTAAATCGGATGGTTCCGCTGCTGCGGACCAGTCCGCAGACCGCATGGAACAGGGTGGACTTACCGGCGCCATTGAGGCCAACGATCGCGGTCACTGCACCTCGCCGAGCCGCTAGGGATACCTTGTCGAGGGCGATGGCCTGGCCATAACGAACCGAAAGATCCGACACCTCGAGGATGGACTCGGAGGTAACGTCATCGGTCGCGACTATCTTGTCAGTCGCGCGAGATCCAAGATAGACGCTACGAACCTGCTCGTCCGCGAGCACACGATCCGGATGATCGTCTGCGATCTTGGACCCGCTGCTCATCGCGACCATGCGGTCGACTAGCGCATGCACGCCTTTCACATTGTGATCGACTAGGATGACCGAACGTCCCTCGTCGCGCATCGCGCGGATCAAGACCGAGAATTCTCGAACTTCCATCGCGCTGAGACCGGCAAAAGGTTCGTCGAGCAGCAACAGCTTTGGGTGCGCAGCAAGGGCCTTGGCTAGTTCGAGGCGGCGCAAATCGGCAAACGCCAGCTCTCCTGGTAGCCGGTCCGCGGCCTGCGCAAGGTGAACTTGCGCCAGGATGCTTCGCGCTCGCGCCATGAGCTCGGGGGAGAAGCGAAAATTGAACATCGTGTCGGGAAGCAGCGCGAGCAGGACGTTTTCCAGAACCGTCTGTTGCAGGAGCGGCCGGGAATGCTGAAACATCATGCTCATCCCCGCACGAGCAATCCTGTGCGGTGGCCAGCCCGTGATGTCGGTGTCAGCGATCCGTATCGTGCCACCGTCGATGCGGTGGATGCCCATCAAAAGGCTGAGCAACGTCGATTTGCCTGAGCCGTTCGGTCCGATCAGGCCTACAATTTCGCGCTCACCAATGGCGAGGTCCACGCCGCTCACGGCAAGAAGACCGCCAAAGCGCTTGTGTAGAGCCGTAGCCTCCAGAAGCATCACCGTGCTCTCCTCTTCAACTTCAGAAGTCCGAGGAGGCCGTTCGGAAGAAACAGGAGGACGAGTAAAGCGATTACAGCGACGACCAATTCACTTAACCGGCCGAATGGGCGCATATATTCGCCCAGCACAATGAGAAAGACGCCGCCGATGGCCGGTCCGATGATGGTTCGCCGACCGCCGATGATGGCCGCAATGATGATCTGAACCCCGACGGAAGCATCGACAAAGACGTTCAGCGACGCCGTTCCCATGTAGAACGTCATCAACGCACCAGCTAGGCCCGAAAACAGCGCGCTGTAGCAGAATGCCGTGAGCTTGTATTTGACGATACTGAATCCCATTGCCTGAGCGTTCAATGGATCTTGCCCGATAGCCTGGAGGATCAGGCCGAAGGGCGACCTGGCGACCGCGATGATCATGATCGCGCTCAGCACGGCGCAGCCAAGAGCAATTTCGTAGTTTGCAATTGGACTGAGAGCGAGGACCTCAGGCACAGCGATGCCGATTTCCCCGCCGGTCTGATGCGAGAACAGAATGATCAGCTGGCGAAGAATGAGCACCGCCACGAGCGTGACCAGGCCGAAATAGGGTCCGCGCAGTCGCAGCGCTGGAAGAGCGAGGATGACGCCAGCCGCGACGGACATCATCGCGCCGGCCAGAATGCAAACCCAGGGCGGAGCGATGCCGTTGCTGTTGAGCATCGCCGCGGAATAAGCACCGACGCCGATCAGGAAGGTAGCACCGAAATTCGGTTCGCCCGCGTAACCGAACAACAGGTCCCACCCCATTGCGTAAACCGCGAAGAAAAGGCCGAGGGTGAAGATGCCAATCGCGTATTCGGAAACGCCGAGAAAGGGGAGAGCGATTAGGCACGGGATCGCCAGCCACAATAAATTGGAGTTCTGTCCTGAAGAACGTTTCAGTGCGGATGGAGATGACACTGTGACGTGATCCATGAGGTTACCTGCGCCCAAACAGCCCCTGAGGACGGAAATAGAGCACCACGACCAAAATGATCAGCGATGGCAGGCTTCGCAGGGATGGCCCGGCAAGGTAGGCCGTCGCCGTTTCGATGTAGCCGATGATGTTTGCCGCAATCAGCGATCCCGTGACGCTGCCAAGGCCACCGAGAATGACGATGGAAAAGGCGGTTGCGGTGAGTTCGAGGCCGCCGGTCGGCGATACGCCATGCACCATCGCGATCAGGACGCCCGCGACACCCGCCAGCAGACCGTAGATCGTCCAGACGCCTCTGTGGATCGAGTTCAGATTGTATCCGCAGAGCACCAGGCCACGAGGATTGATTGAGGCCGCGAGCAAGGAGCGACCGGACTTGCTGAAGCCGACATAGGCCCATAGCGCCGCAAGAAGACCCCACGAGATTGCCGCGACCAAAAGGCTCGATACTGGGGTCCGCACCCCGAAAATGTTCACCACACCACTCACGATTTGAGACACGCTTACGGACACGTCGCCGAAGATGTTGGCGAGCGCTTCCTGAAGGACGATCGTCCACAGCAGAGTGCCAACCAGCATGAAGACGTGTTCATCGGCTTCCGAGAGTCCTGACAAGCGTCGGATCGGACGAACGATCAATGAGTAGGTAAGCAGGCCGACGGCGACCCCCGACGCTACGCCGGACAAGACGATCGCAAGCGGCCCAAATGCTGAGCCAGCCACGTACCAGGCGACGATGCCTGCCGTTGCCAGAGTGGTGCCGTGTGCCAGGTTGAGAATTCCGCTCACGCCATACAGCAGCGTAAAGCCCGTCGTGGCCAGTGCGTAGATGGCGCTAATGAGAAATCCGCTGATGAGCAGTTGCATCAACATGCGATGAGCGATCTCGTTGGCCGCGCGGCCGCCCTTGGCGAGCCGCGCGGGCGTTCAGGTGAACAGATTACTTGGACGCGAATGGAGAGCTGACAACCTTGCCCGTGGCCGCATTCGGCGGCCAAATCGTGACCTGCTTGCCGTCCTGCCACTGAATGCTGACGCCGGTCACAAAGCCGTTGCCGTATTTCATGTCGTGAGTCAGCGGATCGTCGGGCCCCTGGAAAACGATTCGGCCACTTGCGCCGATATAGTCCGCCTTCTCCAGCGCATCGGTCAGCGGATCTGCCTCTGTCGAGCCACTACGCTCGATCGCATCCTTGAGCAGATAGATTGCATCATAGGTGGCGAAGGAGTGCGCCGCAGCGGTCGTGTTGAATCGAGCCAGATAGGCCTTGGCGAATGGAACGGTTTTGGGCGTCAATGGCGAATCTTCTGACGCAGCGGTGAAGGTGACGACGCCGTTCGTCGCCCCGCTGGTTTCCTTCCAGAAGGCGCTCGCGCCCGCTTGCGCGTTGTAACCCATCATCAGGAGCGGCACCTGCTGATTGTGCCATTGCACGACCGGCTTGTTGCCGATGATGCCGACGCCCGTGACGACGACGCTCGGTTTGGCGGCTTCGATCTTCTGGAAGATGGGGGTGAAGTCGCTGGTATCGGTCGCAACCTTGATCGTGTCGACGATCTTCAGGCCGACCGAGGGCAGACAAGTCTTCAGAAATTCGTCGTAGCTCTTGGTCCAGGCCGCATCCTCGGTCAGCAGCACCGCACTTCCATAGCCGAGTTGCTTGACGCCGACATCACCCATCGACTCGCAGACGCCGCGCGCCGTCGAGCTCGCCGGAAGGATCGATCGGAAGACATACTTATAGGCCGGATAATTCTGCTTCACGAGCAAGCCAATCTGATCGGCGCCAGCTCCCGTCACGATGTAGGGGACTTTGAGGCGCGCGGCCCATGGGGTCAGGGCAATCGCGATCTCACTCAGGAACGTGCCGACGATCGCCTGGACCTTGTCCTGCTTGACCGCGCGCTGAAAGGCCAGGACCGCGTCGCTCGCCGAGCCCTGATCGTCGTAGCTGATCAGCTCAACCTTGCGTCCCTTGATGCCGCCCGCAGCATTGATCTCCTCAGCCGCCAGGGTCGCTCCGTTGAGAATGGCGGCGCCGTTGATCTGCGCGAACTTGGCCATGATGCCGATGCGCACAGGCGCCTCCGTCTGAGCGTTTGCGCTTGAGAGCAGCCCGCTCAGGGCGAGGCCGACCGCCGTCCACTTCAGTTTGGCGGAATGCATGTGTCCCTCCCTACGTTCTTTTCATCCCTCGGATTGTTCCAAGTTTGCGCATATTGTATGATAGTCTGTCAATATCAATTAGGAAGGCGAGGGATCATGGAGCTATCTGGTCACACCGTTCTGGTGACGGGTGCGGGTCGCGGGATCGGGCAGGCGGCCGGCGAACTGCTCGCGGCGACCGGTGCTGCGGTCGGGATTGCCGACGTAGTCGGAGACAATGCGACGGAGGTCGTGCGCCGAATCCGCGACAGTGGTGGGAACGCCGTGCCGCTGGTCGCCGATCTCGGCACTGCATCCGGCTTCGCTGACGCTGCCGCGGAGCTTGCGCGGTCTTTCGGGCATGTCGATGCCGTGATCAACAACGCGATGTGGATCCGCTATGAGCCGATTGACCAAGTCTCGGTCGAAACCATGGACCGCATGCTGGCGATCGGACTGAAGGCTCCGATCTGGGGCGTTCAGGCTCTCCTACGTCATCGTGACGCCGCGCGCTCCGCCTCTATCATCAATCTCGCTTCGCCCGCCGCGGATCAGGGTTACGCAAACACCGCGATGTATGCGGCCGTCAAAGGCGGCGTTGTTGCTCTGACGCGAGCGCTCGCGGTTGAGCACGGGCCGAGCGGCGTTCGGGTCAATGCGGTGGCACCCGGTGCCGTGCCGACGCCGGGTGCGCGCGCCATCGTCGACGAGCATGGCTATGAGATGCCGAAGAACAAGACTCCCTTGCGCAGGTTGTGCACCGAGCAGGACGTCGCGCGCGCGATGCGCTTTTTGCTGACTTCCGAAGCAAGCTTCATCACCGGCGAGGTCCTGCACGTGGACGGCGGAATCTCCGTGAGTGCAGGCTAGCCGGCAGCATAAGAAGAGAGCGCCGGCGCGAGTTCGCAGCGCTAGGACCGGCGCGACTTGCGTTTGCTGGAGCCTTTGCCCCGCCCCGATTCCGAAGGGCTACGCTGAGCTTCGAGTACGGCGAGGGCTGCTTCCGCCGCATTCTCGATGTGCCTCACACAGGTGTGCCAGGCTGCTTCCGCATTGCGGGCCTCGAGAGCTGCCACGATCTCGCGGATCTCGGCGATCGATGGTTCGGCTCGCGATGGATTGGAATGGGACGTGGAGCGAAGCTGAGAGACGCGAGTGTGAATGATGCGGAGCATGTCCGCCACGATGGGGTTGCCGGATCCCTCAAAGAGGATGCTGTAGAACTCGGATTTCGCCCGCTTCAGGCGTTGCGGTGTATAGTCCGTGTAGACCGAAGCGAGTTCGTCGACTGCCTTCTTGAGGCCCGCGATCTGGTCCGGGCTGGCTCGCCGCGCAAACAACCGAGCCGCCAGTCCTTCGAGCACGGCGCGCACCTCATAGATCGAGCGCGCCATCTCCGGCGTGACGACAGAAACGATCGAGCCCTTGTTGGGCAAGGTCGTGATGAGCCCGGCCGCCTCCAACTCGCGAAGCGCTTCGCGAATGGATGTCCGGGACACTCCCATGCGCTCGCATAGTTCGCGGTCGATGAGGCGCGCGCCCGGCAGGAACTCTCCGAGCTCAATCGCCTCCTTCAAGCGTTCGACAATTTGGTGCCGAAGCGTCGGAGGTGTGGCAACGCGCAGCGACGGCACGTGCGGGCTCGGGGCTTCCGCCGTCTGATCCGCTTGCCGCCGCTTGGTGGGCCGATCCATCACAAACCTCAGATTCGCTCCAAAATCACCATACGGGAGGCGATTTCGGCTTGCAACACGTTTGAATGATTGTCATTCTGTATGACAAATATGAGGAGACCGGTCTATGCCAATGCAAGAGGCGCTCGAAGACATCTTCAAAGAGGGACTGAAGCACAGGCGGGAAGTCCTTGGGGCTGAGTATGTCGACAAGTCTTTGGAGAGTGCCAACGACTTCATGATGGCTTTCCAGAGGATCACGACGGAGTGGTGCTGGGGTTACGCCTGGAGCAGGCCCGGCCTCGATCGTCGGACTCGCAGCCTGCTGAATCTTGCGATGCTCACTGCGCTCAATCGCGCCCCGGAGATAAAGCTGCACGTGAGAGGGGCGATCAACAACGGATTGACGGTCGAGGAGATCAAGGAGGCTCTTCTTCACGCCACCGTTTACTGCGGTATTCCAGCCGGGCTCGACGCCTTCAAGGCGGCCAACGAAGTCCTGACGCAGATGGGTGCATTTGCTCCCGAGGGAACGCAAGCAGCTGAGAAGGCACCATGAACCCGTCAATATCGATTGGATTTGTCGGCCTGGGGGCCATGGGATGGCCGATGGCCGCGCGGCTTCTGGCGAAGCACCAGGTCCTTGTGTCCGATATCGATGCAACTCGGGCGGCGAGCTTCAGCGAGCAGATTGGCGGAAAGCACGCGCAATCGCTGATAGAGCTCGCCGCGGCATCGGACGTCGTCATCACCATGCTGCCGACTAGCCGCGAGGTCGAAGCGGTGCTGACAGGTGCCGGTGGCGTGCTGGCCCACTGTCGGAAGGGTACACTTATCGTCGAGATGAGTTCGGGAGCGCCGGCGCAGACGAAGCTACTTGCCCAGCGTGCGGCGGAAGTCGGATGCAGCCTCGTCGACGCGCCGGTCTCCGGCGGCGTGGCAAGAGCCAGAACGGGCGAATTGGCGATCATGGTCGGCGGTCAGGCCGCTCACGTCCAGCGGGCCGGTCCGGTGCTGGAGTTGATGGGATCGACCGTCCTGGAGACAGGACCAGTGGGCAGCGGCCAGGCGATGAAAGCGCTCAACAATCTCGTGTCGGCCTGCACCCTGCTCGCAACGATCGAAGCGGTCAGGATTGGCGAGCGAGCTGGGCTGGATCCCGCCCGCATGGTCGATATCCTCAACGTCTCGACCGGCATGAGCAATTCGTCGCTCAAGAAGATGCATCAGTTCGTGCTGTCTCGAAAGTTCGATTCTGGGTTTGGTCTCGATCTCATGGTCAAGGATCTCAACAACGCGAAATCCATAGCAAACGACCTCAATTGTTCTGCATCCCTGTCCGACTGCTGCATTCAGATCTGGAGCGAAGCCGCATTGACGCTCGGTCGCGGTCAGGATCACACCGCGGTGGTGAAGGCAATCGAAGCAAGAGAATCGGCGACCGCTCGCGCATAGGCTTGTCGGGCGGGCAACATGTTGCGCGATGGCGACCACGAAATCGAAGGCGCAGGAAAACGCCTCGTCCGCCAGAGGGCCTGGGCGGACGAAACAGTCGTCCTCAGTGGAGGGAGGAGAATCGCAGCGACGCTGACTTCAACGGAGGAGGGCGACACCGCGCGGTCATTCAGAGACCGGACTGAGGGAGCGGAACGCGCTCGCATACGCAAGATGCACAGGCGGCAAATTCGCCGCAAATCATTCGAGAGTTGTCCGTCCCCGCTCTGGTGACCAGCGAGGGGACGGACAAACTTCTGGCGGCCTTCTTAGGCGGCTTTGGCCTTCGCCACATGGGTCGCGATCGCGTCCATCAGGGCCGGCGACAGGCAGTCATAGGGCTCGAGGCCGATCTCCTTCAGCCGCGAACGGATGCCGGCCATCTGCTCGGGCTTCACGCCCGATTCGATCACGGAGGAGACGAAGGCGGCGAATTGCGGCGCCTGCGAGCCCTGCTCCTGGAACAGTTCGGGATGGATGAAGTCGAGGCCGTAGAACGGATGGTTCTTGTTCTCGATCCGGCCGTACATGTGGGTGCCGCAGGCCCTGCAGGCGTGGCGCTGGATCACCGCCGAGGCATCGACGATCTGGAGCTTGTCGCCGTTCTCGAGCACGGTCACGTTCTGGCGCGGCACTACGGCGACGACGGAGAAGGTCGCGCCCTGCGGCTTCCAGCATTTGGTGCAGCCGCAGGCATGGTTGTGGGCAACGTCGCTCTTGACGCCGACCTTCACCGGGTGGTCGCTGCATTTGCAGACCAGCGTGCCGCCGGCGAAGCTGCCGCTGCCTTGCTTGATGCCGTTGTCGATCGAGGGATGGAGAGCAACAGTCATGGGTCGATCCTCCTTGTTGTGACGTTTTCGAGCTAGAACACGACGACTGAACGGATGGATTTGCCCTCGTGCATGAGGTCAAAGCCTTTGTTGATGTCCTCGAGCTTGAGCACGTGGGTGATCATCGGATCGATCTGGATCTTTCCGTTCATGTACCAGTCGACGATCTTCGGCACGTCGGTGCGCCCGCGCGCGCCGCCGAAGGCCGTGCCGCGCCAATTGCGGCCGGTGACGAGCTGGAACGGGCGGGTGGCGATCTCCTTGCCGGCCTCGGCGACGCCGATGATGATCGAGGTGCCCCAGCCGCGATGGCAGGCTTCCAGTGCCTGGCGCATCACGGTGGTGTTACCGGTGCAGTCGAAGGTGTAGTCGGCACCGCCGTCGGTGAGGCCGACGAGGTGCTGAACGATGTCGCCGGTGATCTTCTTCGGGTTGACGAAGTCGGTCATGCCGAACCGGCGACCCCATTCCTCCTTGGAATCGTTGATGTCGACGCCGATGATCTTGTCGGCGCCGGCCATCTTGGCGCCCTGGATGACGTTGAGGCCGATGCCGCCGAGGCCGAACACGACCACGTTGGAGCCCGGCGTGACCTTGGCGGTGTTGACGACTGCGCCGACACCGGTGGTGACGCCGCAGCCGATGTAGCAGCTCTTGTCGAACGGCGCGTCCTCGCGGATCTTGGCCACGGCGATCTCGGGCAGCACGGTGAAGTTCGAGAAGGTCGAGCAGCCCATATAATGGTAGATCGGCTTGCCCTTGTAGGAGAAGCGGCTGGTGCCGTCGGGCATCACGCCCTTACCTTGCGTGGCGCGAATCGCGGTGCAGAGATTGGTCTTGCCGCTCAGGCAGCTTTTGCACTGCCGGCATTCCGGGGTGTAGAGCGGAATGACGTGATCGCCCGGCTTCACCGAACTGACGCCTGGGCCGATCTCGCGGACGATGCCTGCGCCCTCGTGGCCCAGGATCGACGGGAAGATCCCTTCGCTGTCGAAACCGTCGAGCGTATAGGCGTCGGTGTGGCAGATGCCCGTCGCCTTGATCTCGACCAGGACTTCGCCGGCCTTCGGCCCTTCCAGATCGACTTCGACGATCTCAAGCGGCTTTTTGGCTTCGAAAGCGACGGCGGCACGTGTCTTCATCGTAAACTCCTCAAATTCTCATAGGGCGCCAAGACTTAAGTCTCAGCCGGGCCCCAAACGTTCGCTTCTTGCCCATGCACGAGTCCTTGGTATCGGCGTCGCTGTTGTCCTCGTGTTGACCCGGATGGGCGCGGCCCCATGCCTTCAACGCGGGGGTAATGCCACGATTGCTTCCACCTCAAACAAGGCTGCATCGGCTGCAAGCCGGGAAACCTCTACGGTCGTGCTCGCAGGAGGTGCGGCGGTGTTGACAAAGGAGTCGCGTACCTCGCGCAAGATCGGCAATTGTGCCCGAATGTCGGTCAAATAGTGATTGACCTTGATAACGTCCGCAAAAGTTGCGCCAACAGAGTCCAGAGCGGATTTCAAGTTCTTGTATGCCTGCGTGGATTGAGCCTTGAAGTCACCTGATTCACCGGCGAGCTTTCCATCAGGCGTAAGCCCTAATTGACCAGCTATGAAGACGAGCCGATGTGGTCCCGAAACCTCGACCACGTGCGTATAGCCGGGGCCCTTCGCAATGGTTGGTGGATTGGAGAATGCATTCTCCGCGTGTGCAAATGGAGCAGTGGCCGCCGCGATTACAAACAGTGGGGCAAAATTCAAAGCTAGACGCTTTGCTCTTTTGAACATTGTGGACTTCCTTTTCTATTGAGTGTTCGAGCAGCGATAACTCTTGCGAACGGTCTTCCGATTCAGGGTATCCCTGAACATTCGTCTGACCTCGTGCGTCGCGACATGCTGTCGTCCGTTCCCTGCTTGAAGCCGCGTCGGTCGCCGCACCGCATCGGAAAGATCAGAACTGCCGCTCCGGCAGTCTCAGCACGATGCCGTCGAGCGCGGACGTGACGTGGATCTGGCAGGACAATCGGCTGTTCGGCAGCCGTTCAGTCGCGGTGCCATCGAGCAGCGCGTCCTCGTCGTCGCCCATGTCAGGTAGGCGCGCGAGCCAGCTTGGGTCGACATAGACGTGGCAGGTCGCGCACATCGCGTTGCCGCCGCATTCGGCCAAAATGCCGTCGAGGCCATGGCGGGTCGCAGCCTGCATGGCGCTTTCGCCGTAACTGGCCTCGACGCGCTCGGACTTACCGTCGGGATGGATGAAGATGATGGCGGTCATAAAACTCCTCGTCAAGCCGGGGTGATGGTGACAGGCAGGCTATCGAGCCCACGCAGCGTGTTGTTGAAACGGCGCTTTGGCTCGCCCGATATCTCGATCCTTGCGATCCGCTGCGCCAGCGCGGTCAGCATTACCTCGCCTTCGAGGCGGGCGACGAGCTGGCCGACGCACATGTGGATGCCGGAGCCGAAGCCGACATGGCCGGAGGTTCGGCGGGTGATGTCGTAGCTGTCAGGCTGGTCCCAACGCCGCGGATCGCGGTTAGCGGCCCCGAGGAACATCAGGACCTTCTCGCCTTCACCTATGCGCTTGCCGGATATTTCGACTTCACGGGTTGTAGTCCGGAAGAAGGTCTGAACCGGGCTTTCGAAGCGGACCGCCTCCTCGAACGCACTGCGCGCCAGCGTCGGATCCTGGCGCAGCAGCTCAAACTGTTCGGGAAACCGCGCGAGGCAATAGACTGCAGCCCCGATTCCGTTGACAGTGGTATCGATGCCGGCCGAGAGCAACGCTCGCGCGAGGAGCGGCGCCTCCGCTTCGGTAATATCACCGCTATCGACCCGCGCGTGGATACAGCCGCCGAACCCCTCCGGCGCCAGGTTTTCGCGCTGGCATTGCTCATGCACATAGGCCTGATGCGGCGCCGAGCGTTCGAGCGCGGTTTGACGTAATTCATTCGGCGGGCCGAATGCATTGAACCCCACCACCGCATAGGGCAGTAGATGTTCGCGACCCTCCTTTTTTAGACCCATTGCATCAGGAAAGACCGACATCGGGAAGTCTTCCGCCAAGTCGGAGATCGCATCAAAAGTCTTCAGTGCAATCAATTCGTCGACTTTGGCGACGGCCGCGGCCGTGAAGCGTTCGCGCAACCGCTTCACAACACTTGCCGATAGCACCTGATTCAGAACCGCGCGCGTCCTTGTATGCGCCGGTGGATCGGCCTCAAGGATAATGCTCTGCGGACGCCACGGCTTCTCCTTAGCGAAATCGCTAAGGCCCACGCCGCGGCTCGAACAGAAAGTGAGCGGATCGTTCAGCACGGTGCGCACCTCGTCATAGCGCGCCACCGCATAGACGTTCCACTTGTCGAGATACACGACTGGTCCGGCCTCCCGCAACAGCTCATGGGCCGGATAGGGATCGGAAAAGAACTCGTTGGAGAACGGATCGACGACCAGATGCGGGATATCTGTGTCGGCCGACGGAGCCGAATCTGTCGCATTCATTTTGACCTCCCGAAGTGCGTTGTAGGGGCGACGCTGAGGTCTCGCCGAAATGATGGACACCTATCGTCAAGTTCCACGGATGTGCTCTCGAAGTTGGTTGCCGCTGTAAGGGTGAACCCCTGTCGATAGAGCATATTACAAAAAATACTCTTTGAAAGAAAGAGGTAATATATATAACGTTCGCTCAAAGAGCGCCCGTTCGGCTGAGCATGTCATGTGATCGTCGGGAGGCGAAACAGTCCTCCTCAAACGGATAAATAATGCCGGGTTGGCGAGTAAGGGTAGCGAGATGAAAAAGATCACCCAAACCGCGTCGCATTGGGGCGTGTTCAACGTGGAAGCAGACTGCGGTGAAATCCTGCGCACGATCCCGTTTTCGAAGGATGCGCGCCCAGCCAGCTATGTGGGTTCATTGCCTGAAACCGTTCAGCATGAACTAAGGATCGATCGGCCCTACGTCCGTGAAAGTTATCTTCGGCATCGTGAGAAAGCACCGCGCAACCGTGGTGGCGAAGCGTTCGTCCCGGTGTCATGGGAAGTCGCGCTTGATCTGATCGAAAATGAGCTTCGCCGCGTCAAGGATCGCTACGGCAATGAGGCGATCTACGGGGGGTCCTATGGCTGGGCCAGCGCTGGCCGCTTCCACCATTCTCCCAGCGTTTTGAAACGCTTCCTTGGGCTGTTTGGCGGGTACGTCGATAAGGCGGGGAATCACAGTTTCGGCGCGGCAATGCATATCATGCCGTATGTCATCGGTAACGGCGATATTCCTTCCCAGGCGGTCCCCTGGTCCGAGATGATCGAGCATACCAGACTCGTCGTCATGTTCGGCGGAAGCGCTCTTAAGAACACCCAGATCGATTCGGGCGGCACGGTGGTGCACGATGTGGAGGCCCGCTTTGCTCAAGCCAAGGCTCGTAACATTCGCTTTATCAACATCAGTCCGTCCCGAGACGATGCTGCCGCCTCCCTGGGAGCCGAGTGGTTGCCCATTCGGCCGAACACCGACACTGCCTTTATGCTCGGCCTGGCTCATACGCTGGTCGCTGAGGGTCTCCACGACCGCGAGTTTCTCGCGCGCTATTGCGTCGGGTTTGAGCGTTTCGAAAGCTATTTGCTAGGTCGGACGGACGGTGTGCGTAAGGATGCGTCGTGGGCCGCAGCGCTTACGGGGATTTCCGCCTCGGTCATCGCTGGGCTCGCCCGCCGTATGGCGGAGACGCGCACATTGATAAATACGAGCTGGTCGGTGCAGAGAGCTGATCATGGCGAGCAGCCGGTGTGGATGACCGTTACTTTGGCTGCAATCCTCGGACAGATTGGGCTTCAAGGAGGCGGGTTCAGCCTGGGTTTGGGCGCGACCAGCAGCATTGGAATGTCTTGTCTTCCGGATATCCCGCGGCCGACTCTTCCGCTCGGGCCTAATCCCATCCGTGCTCACGTGCCTGTTGGGCGTGTCGCACATATGCTGCTCAATCCTGGCGCCGAGCTGCAGTACAACGGCAAGGTCCTGAAACTCCCCGACATCAAGCTGATTTATTCGGTGGGCGGCAACCCGTTTCATCACAATGCCAACCTAAATCGCTTTCTGGAGGCCTGGCAGCGGCCGGAGACGATCATCGTCCATGAGCCGTGGTGGACCCCGCCAGCACGGTTTGCCGACATCGTGTTGCCGGCCACGACGACGATGGAGCGGAACGATATCCTGGCTTCGGAGCGAAACAGTTTCTATATCGCCATGCATAAAGTGATCGAGCCGGTCGGCCAGAGCCGAAACGATTTCGACGTTTTTGCAGAGTTGTCGGCTCGCTTGGGCTTCCATGATGCTTACACGTGCGGCCGGAACGAGATGGGCTGGCTCCGCCACATGTATGAGGGCGCCCGGAAAATCGCGCAAGAACGGGGCTATTCACCCCCTCCGTTCGATACGTTCTGGGCCGATGGATCTTACGAATTTCCCTCGCTCGAACGGGATGAGACATTCCTGGGGGCATTCCGTTCGGATCCCGAAATGAACCGGCTTGCTACCGAGTCTGGCAAAATCGAGATCACCTCCGCGCTCATCGATACTTTCAATTATGAAGATTGCCCGGCTCATGCGACCTGGATTGAGCCAGCGGAGTGGCTCGGAAGTGACAAGGCCGGTCGATATCCGATCCATCTTCTTTCTCATCAGCCGACCGCACGCTTGCACAGCCAGTTGGATATGTCTTCGGTCAGCCGAGCCTCCAAGCTCAACGGCCGAGAGCCCATCAGCCTGAGCTTTGAGGACGCAAAGGACCGCGATCTGGCCGAGGGCGATCTTGTGCGTGTCTATAATGATCGGGGTGCGTTCATAGCCGCAGTGAAGATTGTGGAGAGCCTCCGATCAGGGGTCGCTCAGATGGCGACCGGCGCTTGGTACGATCCCTCTGAACCTGGGAAGGTCGGCTCCCTCGAAAAACACGGCAATCCGAACGTCGTGACCGACGACAGGGGCACGTCACAATTGGCACAGGGCTCCGTTGCGCAGACCGTGCTCGTGGAAATCGAGAAATGCCTGATTGTCCCCGCGGTGACAGCATTTGATCCGCCGAGGATCACCGAACTCGCGCTGCGTGATTTCCAGATCGGAAGCTCCAAAACACATAGGTAGTGATCCGATTGGCGAAACTGGAGCCCGGCTCACGCTGAGACATTCGCGGTGAATGACACGGACATCCATTGGCGACGGCCGGTAGGGCGAACGTACTCCAGGGCGGGTGAAACTGCGATGGTGCGGAACGACGATGGATGGTGTGGTGCTACCGTCCGTCGTCGCGATGCGAGTGGGCTTTCGGTCTAGTTGGAAGGAGCGAGCCATGTGGGTCTCGGAGACAAACCCCACCATTCCCGCTCATGGGACGGTTGCGGAAAGAATCCGCGCCGTTCGAAGCCGATTGTCGCCGTCGGAGCTTGCGGTCGCGAGCGCGATCATCGATCGTTATCCGACAGGTGGATTGGTTCCAATTGCGCAGCTTGCAGCTGATGCCGGCGTGAGCGGCCCAACGGTGCTTCGCCTCGTTTGCAAGCTTGGCTTCGAGGGATATGGCGAGTTTCACGCCGCGCTTCGGGCCGAGATCCAGGAGAGAATTTTCTCACCCGTTGATGTTTATCCCGCGCCGAGCGGTGACGGAAGCGAACAAGAAATTACAGCGCGGGCCCAAGCTGCGTACTATGAGTGTCTCCAGGCGACACTGTCGCAGCTCAGCGAGAGCGAGCTGAAATCGGCCGTATCGGCCTTGTCGGACGCCGAGCGGTCCGTCTACGTGTTGGGAGGCAGGGTCAGTGGGATTCTGGCTTCACATCTCTGCACCCATATGTCGCTTTTGCGGCCGCGAGTAGCCCATATTGGTTCGAATGGGTTCGTGCGAAGCTGCGGCATTGCCGACTTGGGGCCGACGAGCGTCGTCGTTGTTTTCGATTATCGGCACTATCAGGAGACGACGGTCAACTGGGGGGCTGAGGCAGCGAGGCGCAAGGCCCATGTCGTCCTATTCACGGACCATTATTTATCTCCGCTTGCTCAGCATGCGACGTCTCTACTCACGTGCAGCACCAGGGGCCTTGATCCGTTCGATTCTCTCGTCGGTGCCTTAGCTCTGACCGAATTGGTTGTCGCAGAGGTTGCTCGCGCAATGGGTGCTCCGGCGAAGAAGCGCTTGACCGATCTGCGTGCCTTTCAACAGGACAATGAGAGTCGTCTTGAAGCTTGATCCGGTTCGGGCGGAAATGAATGGCGTCTGACGATCACTGCCGGGTTCAAGGTGTGCCGTCATTACGGGTCTGCGAAGGCTGTTGCCACTCGAAGAGGCAACTAGGTATAAAAATTACCTCTTGCAAGAAAGATGTACAATTTATAACATTGCAATGCTGGAGGCATAATAGTCCGGCCTCGTGACAATTTGGCTCGCGCCAGAGAGAATTGCATTGACCGATCTTGCTTCAAGTGACCTCGACGCAATCTATCCCAAGCCGAATCCGCGCGTGCTCGCAAAGGCGTGGTCATCGCTGGACAAGCACGCCCAGAGATTCATCGGAATGTCCCCGTTCTGCGTGATCGCTACGACGGGTGCAGACGGAAGTGCCGATGCATCGCCGAGGGGTGGCAATCCAGGCTTCGTTCATGTCGAGAGGCCCAACCTGCTGCTGATGCCGGACCGCGCAGGCAACAACCGCCTCGACAGCTTCAGAAACATCGTCGAAGGGAGCGGTTTTGTGCACTTGCTCTTCTTCGTACCGGGGATCGATGAAGTGCTGCGGATCAACGGCAAGGGTGCCGTCACCACCGACCCGGTGCTCCTGAAGCGGATGATCGAGTTTGGCAAGGAGCCGCGCGCGGTCCTCCGAATAGAGGTCAGGGAAACCTACTTCCATTGCGGCAAGGCCGCGATGCGTTCGAAGCTCTGGTCGGACGAGGCTTGCGTCAAGCGGTCCAGCTTCCCGAGCATCGGTGAGATCAATCATGACCGGACTTCGCTCGGCGAACCCGAAAGCCAGGCTGTCGTTGAAGCGATCTACAAAGAGCAATTGTAAATGGTTAGTTCAAGCTCGGATCAGAATTACGAATTCATCGTCGTCGGCGGCGGCACGTCTGGTTGCGTCATTGCCGGGCGGTTAGCCCAGGCGGGGCGCTCGGTCCTGCTACTTGAGGGCGGTCGTGATGACGACACCTCGTTCATCCACATGCCGGGGGGCTTCGTCCGGTTATTTACGAGTGATCGGGTGGTGGCCTATCAAACCACGCCACAGACGAATGCCGGCTCTCGGACCTTCTTTGTCCCGCAAGCCAACACGTTGGGGGGCGGAAGTTCGGTCAACGCCATGATCTATATCCGCGGCTCGGCTGAAGATTATAACGAATGGCGAGAGCTCGGGTGCGATGGCTGGGGCTGGGATGACGTCTTGCCGTTTTTCAAGAAGTCGGAATGCAACGACACGTTGTCCGAGCCCTATCACGGCATCGACGGCCCCATCAAAGTCAGCAACCCCTGGTATGGGATCTCGACCAATCTCGCCTTCATCAAGGCTGGGCAGGAGATTGGGCTCCCTTTCAATCACGATTTCAACGGTCAGCGACAAGAGGGCATCGGCTTCTACCAGTCGACATGCATTAAGGGCCGCCGTAGCAGCTCAGCCGTAGGTTATTTGTCCCCGCGAAGACTTCATCCAAAACTGACCGTGCGGACCAGTTGCAAAGTGCTCAAGCTCATCACGGCGGGGACACGGGTAACTGGCGTCGTCTATCGTGGAAGAGACGGTGTCAGGAATGAAGTGCACGCTGCGAGAGAGGTCATATTGGCAGCGGGAGCCATGGCCTCGCCGAAGATCCTTCAATTGTCAGGAATTGGACCTGCATCGCTGCTGAAGGACAAGGGTATCGAAGTCGTTCACGATGCGCCCGAGGTTGGGGAGAATTATCAAAACCACGTCGAGGTGCCCCTACATTGCCGGCTGAAGGACCCAATCAGCCTGTTTGGCCAGGACAAGGGCTTTGCTGCGCTAAAGCACGGTCTGCAATACACGCTGTTTCGAAGCGGTCTGTTGGCCTCCAGTATCGCTGAGGCCGGCGCGTTCATCGATACCCAGAAGACGGGCAGGCCAGACGTTCAGCTCTATCTGATCCCCTCTTTGTTTGGTTCGCCGGAATGGCCCGCGCCTCCGGGCCATGGTGTTTCGATTTGCGTGCAACTGCTGCGGCCAAAATCGCGCGGCTCCGTCCGACTGAGCAGTGCGGCGCCGGATGACCCCGTGGTTTTTGATGCGGGCGCATTGGTGCATCAAGAGGATGTCGACACCATTGTCCGCGGCATCGAGGTCGCGAGACAGATAATCAAGGCGCCGTCTTTGGCACGAATAGCCAGCGGAGAGATCTATTCCTCGCCCGATGGCGAAGAAGATGCGCGAAATCCGGAAGGGTTCGTGCGGAAGTATACCCGTTCGGTCAGTCACGTTGCAGGTACCTGTCGTATGGGGTCGGACGCGCGAGCCGTTGTCGATGTGCAGCTTCGCGTCAATGGACTGTCCGGACTAAGGGTCGCTGACGCGTCCGTCATACCGAAATTGGTAAGCGGCAACACCAACGCAGCAGCGACGCTGATCGGCGAACGGTGTGCGGATTTCGTCCTTCGAGGTCTCAACTAATTGTTGCTGGACCGTGAGCTCGCGCGTCGCGGTGAGAATTGATGGCAGAAGCGGGACGGCGCACATCGCCGGTGCATGATGACGGGGTTAATCATTTCGCGTGTCGCGGTGGTAACAAAACTCGTATTGGCGGTTGCCTCGGCAATCTCAACTGTCGATGCGGTTCATGTGTATTCGCTTCACCAGCCGCAATCGCCGCTTTGGTGCTGAACAAGGATGGGCTGCAATCCATGACTGTTTTTGCCAACTTGTGTTTACAGGACTTGGCGTGCTGACGGTTACCAATCAGATCAAGGCGGCGCGGGCGCTGCTGGATGGGATCAATTCGAACTATGTAAACGGGCTAGAGTGTCTATATCGACTATCAGGCGTCTTGAAGCCTCCGAAGGCTTCATTGAAGCTCACTATGGCACTGTCGTGAAGGTTTGCGATGCGCTGAAATGTGCGGGCATCCACTTCATCGATGGTCCGAATTATGGAGTTCAGCTCACCAAAGGGGACGATTCGCTTTGACTGGTCGACCGCTTCTGCACCGCGTGACCGGAAGGAACGACCGAAAGGCTTTTCTGGCGGGCATGTGGGAATGGAGCGGCTGCTATCTCCGCTATCGTCCTCGTTCGCGATCCGGACCGTGGCGGTAGGGAGACCCCCGAGCAGAGGTCGCGATCTCGCTGCCATTCCTTGTATGGCGCTGCTTGCGCATCGATGTTGCGGGGACCGGTACGCCATGGAGAAGCGCGCCGCTCGCCTACACGTATGCCGGCGTAGGTCAGGACATCGCGGTCGCTCTCGCGAAGCTGAAATAACTGGCGGCGCCTCAGCCCGCACATCGAGCAAGCCGTGAGGAGAGCCTGGATCGGAGGAAGAGACTGAGGAGGCCGACCGCGACCCGTCGCACCACGTCGAGCAATACGAGGCAGCAACAATTCTCTCGTGGTCTGTGCGGTGAGAAATGAAGTGGCACAGTACGAACGCAGTGAAATCAAAGTAATTATGCGAGGTATAAAATAGATCAATCCAGATATTATTCTGATCATAAGTGATATTACTGTCGTATTATTATAACGACTTGCAAAAATGCGATGCTAATACCTCCACTCATCTTGAGGTACGCGATCTCGCGGACGATGATCCCTCGATCGAACGAGGCCGCTCCTTGGCCGTTCGTTTTCAACCTCGGGGGACTTTGATGCTGGACTTCATTCGGACAATAGCGGTCACGACTTGCCTGGTGGCCCTAACGGCTGGGACAACTAAATTCGCTGCCGCGGCTGATCAAGATAAGCCGCCGCTAACCAAAGCGTTGAAGGCGCCTTCGAAACCTGCCGATCTGCCGTTCTTCTTCATCATCGACGATCGGGTAACATATTCTTGGATGCCCAAAGGTGTTGATCCGGGCATGTACAGCATTCGCCCGGACGGCTCGATCAACGGCACGACCTCGAAGAGCGTCTATTCGTTCACCCACTTCGATGCATGGCAGTACGGCACCAACTTCCTGACCATTTCGATGCTCAAGTCGGGTCACAACGATCCCGCCAGTCCGTGTGTCGCACCTGGGGTTACAATTACCGGAGGTGCGGCAGATTGTGCGGGTGCCACGGAATTCTTCGGTCTGCTGCGCAGCACCTTTGGCTTCAACGAAATCTTCAACACCAAGGCCTTCAGTATCGGACCCTTGCGCAATGTTTCGTTGGAAGTCGGGGCCTTCGGGGAAACGACCAACACGTTTCTAGCTCCGAACAGTCGCCAGTTTGTCGCTGGTTTGCAGTTCGCGTTCGATCTTCCTTACAAAGGCTTCTTCAACGTGGCGCCGTTGGCATACAAGGAATACAATCACATCGCCTTCACTCAATGCGGTCTGTTTGGTCCAGGCGTTCCCGGCGTGACCTGCCACGCCGACGGCAACGTGGAATACAAAACCACATGGGCGATCGAGACGAACTGGTACATGGACTTGGGCTTTCTTCCCGAGAACATGCAGTTCTTTTCTATCAGCGGCCGCGCGGCCTGGATTGGACCGAAGGGCGACGCGAATGGTCTGCCGGCGCTCTCCGGTATCGGGCGTTTCAGCACTGCAACCAAAATGGAGTTTAACAGCGAGCCAATCCGCCTGACGTTCGACGCCGGCAAGGCCTTCATGGGTCCGAAGCATGCTCACGCTGTTGATCTCTGGGTGGCCTACCGCTATTGGCAAAACGTGCACGGTCTTGACCGTAACGCAGCGCCCGGCGTCTGCACGGTCGCCGCGTCCGGTCAGAGCACTAAGAGCTGCACGGAATCGACAGTCTATTCGGGCGTTACAATAAAGTTCTGATCCTCGCTCCCGTTGGCCATAAGTAACCTCCATGGCCGAACTGAGCGGGAGGTCTTTCCTCGGGGCAACCCTCCCGCTCTTTTTCCTCATCTACGACGGACTCGCTACTGATCTTCCTGAAATTCGAGCGTCGCTCGAGCACGTCTGGCGGGTTTCCGCGCACTATCGAAGTTAGATGCGAGACGAGACAGAAACTGGAACAACAATCTCAACTGCTCGCGCGTCAGCATCCCAAGCAGAACTTCCCAAGCGTCGTTCTCCAGCCACGGCTTGAAGTGTTTGAGCGCGACAGGCCCCGGACAGCGGCCGGTCGATGTCACGGCTTGGATACCGTTGACGCGTCTGGCATCTCGCGGACACAGACCAACTGGATTGCCGTCGCACGGATGGCCCGGATCAGCCGCCCGAGCGTCTCTGCAGAGTGCCTTGCTGGTGCGTGTCGGCAAAGTGAAAAGCAGGTTTCTCATAAAGCTGGCCGCATGGCACGATTCGGCAGAAGGCATCATGAATTTGCAGGATGTCCTCGTCTGATGATGCGAATTTGGTTATTGGCGTATTCCGCAATCGGAGCATCAAATGAAGCTGCCCCCTCTTTTAGACGTTCATCCGGCTCGCGATACAGACTATTCAATCTGGCCGCTCGCTTACTGTCAGTCGCATATGCCGTACGATTTCTTTGGGGGCGCGGGTCTCTACAGTAACAAAGGTATCGTCACGGTTCCGATGATCTACACGCTGCTCGTTGGTGGTGAAGTCGGCGGCAAACAGCATGTTGCTCTCGTCGATTGCGGCTTCCAGAAGGGCGAGTGGCTGAAGCGCTATTCCTTCTCGGGCTGGGAGGATCCCAAAGACGTTCTGGATAAGGTGGGCTTCTCACCTGAGGACGTGGAAGCAATTCTAGTCACTCACATGCATTTCGATCATATAGGCAATTTTCGCGCGTTCCCAAATGCGAAGCTCTATATTCAGCTCGACGAATATCTTGGGTGGTCAGAAGCAGTATGCAGTGCCCACCAGAACATGCATTCCGACGAAGAGAGAGCCTGGATACTTTCGTCGTTTGACCCGGAAGACTTGGTGCATGCCGCGGAGGGATTGGCAAAGGGGCGGCTCTGCTTTGTACGCGGAGAAGAGGAAATTCTACCGGGCATCACCGCTCATCTCGCTAAGGATTCGCACACGTTCGGCACTCAATTCTTCATGGTTCGGACGCACAATGGGCCATTCGCGGTCGCTGGAGACACCGTTTACTGGTACTCGAACGTCGAGAAGATGTGGCCGCCTGGGTACAATCAGGGAAACGCATTCAACCAAATCAAAACATTCCTGCAGATGCGCGACGTTTTGAAAAACGAGACGAAGCGCATTATTCCCGGCCACGATCCGGTTCTCTGGGAGCGCCATCTAACTTGGGTCACGGCTAGTGGGAACCAGGTCGCTGAGGTCAATCTGCGCGACGGAGATAAGTCCCGAAAGCCCTATGGCCTAAAGGCGTTCTCGCCGGAATCGTCCTAAATGACGAAGCGGGCCACTGACGTTTGGTGATGATTCGAGGCGTCGCGAAGCAGAAGCAGTTGCTGGATGATTTTGGGAGGAATTTCCAAATGATCCTAGCGGCGCTTACGTGAATGGCGGCTGGCCGGAGGATCGGCGTTGGATCCGGCCCTCAGCGGTGAGGGGCTACGCGCCCGGACGCCAGGGCGGTCAACAACCGATATGCAAACACAGAGGAGGACGACAATGCTGGACGCAAACAATCGAATTCCCCAATCGAATTATGATCCCTATCACGACGGCGCGTTGCCAAATCCATTCCCGGGCTATGACATGCTGCGCGACATGGGCCCGGCCGTCTGGCTGACGAAATACGAGATGTACGCCTTGACGCGTTATTCATCGGTCAAACAAGCGCTCAACGATGACACAAACTTCGTGTCTGGACGCGGCGTAATGATGAACGAGCAGTTGAACAATCTTTTAGTCGGCAACACGCTTTGCAGCGATGGCGAAATGCACACCCGCCTTCGCAAAGTCACTGCTGCTCCCATGACCCCGGCTGCCCTCAAAAGTCTGCAGGACGAGATCCGCATGGAGAGCGAAGGGTTGGTCGACCGGCTGCTGGGCGATCGGGGCGGGCGGTTCGACGCGGTCAAGGATCTCGCTCAGTATTTGCCGCTGAAAATCGTCTCGAACGCGGTTGGCCTTGCCGAAGAGGGGCGCGAACGAATGCTGGAATGGTCGGAGGCCGCCTTCAATTGCTTCGGTCCGGAGAACGAACGCATGTTGCGGTCGCTTCCGGTGCTGGGTGAGATGGTGGAGTACGCGAACAACCAGGCGGTGCGTGGCAAGCTTCGCAAGGGGAGTTGGGCTGATGCCATTCTCGATGCGGCTGATAGTGGTGCCGTTCCGAAAGAGGCAGTCTCCGTTCTCATGGGCGATTATCTCGTGCCCAGTCTTGACACCACCATCTCTGGCATTGTCTCGGCTGTCTGGCACTTCGCCCGTTCGCCGGATCAATGGGACAAGCTGCGCAACGATAATGCGTTGCTGCGCAACGCAGTAAACGAAGTGTTGCGGCTCGAAGCTCCGCTGCAGGGCTTTGGCCGGTATGTTGCCAATGATGTTCAGATGGATGGGGTCACCATTCCCAAAGATAGCCGCGTGATCTGTTTCTATGGTGCGGCAAATCGGGATCCGCGCCAATTCGAGAACCCGGACCGCTTCGACATTGCCCGGAACAATGCAAACATGCATCTCTCCTTTGGGTTCGGTACACATCAATGCTTGGGCATGAACCTTGCGCGTCTGGAAATTGTTTCGCTCTTCACGGCCTTGCTGAGCCGGGTACGGCGCTTCCACGTCCGCAATGAAAAGCGGCTGGTGCACAACCTCGTGCGCAATTACGAAGTGCTCGAAGTCGAGGTCGAGTTCGACTGACAGAACGAGTCAAAACCAGCAGGCCGACGCGATCGGTTTTAGATCGAGGATATCGTCATGGCGAAACTCACCTTTGTCGACGCATTGGGAAAGGCAACGAGCGTTGATGCAACAGCGGGCGAGACATTGATGCGTATTGCATTGGATAACGGCGTCACTGGAATAGAGGCCGAATGCAGCGGCTCGATGAATTGCGGGACTTGCCACGTTTATGTCGCACCGCAATTTCTTGACTGGTGTCCGCCGCGCAGCGAGACCGAAGAGGAGTTGCTGGCCATCGCTGCCTCGGAGTTGCGCAACAATTCTCGCCTATCCTGCCAAATCGTCATGCGGCCGGAGATGGATGGGATGGTCGTGCACCTACCTGAAAGTCAGTTTTGATGAGCGAGCACGTGTTAGTGGTCGGTACCGGCCAAGCAGGCTTCCAGCTTGCCGCAAGCCTGCGACAAAAGGGTTTTGCAGGTGAAATTACGCTGGTAGGCGATGAAGCCTCCCCTCCCTATCAGCGTCCGCCTCTTTCCAAGGCCTATCTAAAAGAGGGCCGCGAAGAGAGGCTGCACCTTCGCAATCTGCCTTTCTATTCTGAGAATCGCATCTCTCTCTTGTGTGGACGACGCGTCACGGCACTTGATCGTCGAGCAAAACGGATAACACTGGATGACGGGCAGTATCTCGATTGGGATCGCCTGGTTTTGGCCACCGGTACTCGGATTGCCTCACCGCCAATCGCAGGGGTGAATCTGCCGGGCGTTCATGGCTTGCGCTCGATTGACGATGCGCGGCGCCTGCGTGATGAAATGGCCACAATGCGGCGGGCAGTTGTGATTGGAGGAGGCTTCATCGGGTTGGAATTTGCCGCCGTCGCGCGGGAGGCAGGTATCGAAGTCAGTATTATCGAGAGCGCCGGACGATTGATGGCACGGGCGATCTCTCCCCAGATGTCGACAATCGTGCAAGCGATTCATAGCGAGCAGGGGGTTTCGATATTCCTGAACAGCTTCGCTGCATCTGTGGAGGCGCAGGCTGATGGCCGGCTGCGCGGGGTGTCACTGAGCGACGGACGTTTCCTGCCGGCCGACGGCGTAATCTTGGCGACCGGGGTTGTCCCGAACACCGAGCTTGCGGAAGCGGCTGAATTGAGGGTTCACAACGGTATCGTAACAGACTGCTATCTGACGACCGAGGACCCAAAGATTCACGCTGTGGGAGATTGTGCGGCCTTTCCTGATCCGTTCGGTCTTTCGCTTATTCGTCTAGAATCAGTACAGGCAGCGGTCGATCACGGACGGTGTGTTGCGGATGTAATCATGGGTCGCCCTTCGCCTTACGCGGCGCTACCGTGGTTCTGGAGCGATCAGGGCAGGTACAAACTACAAATCGCGGGCTTGGCCGCACCCGACGACGCGGCACGTTTGACACAGACGGAGAACGGCGGGCAGGTCGTAGTTCGGTCTCGGAATGGGCTAGTCACGGCAGTCGAGACTCTGAACGCTCCCGGCGTGCATATGTCTGCACGCAAACTTCTTGCAGCCGGCCCTTCGCGAGATATCGCCCTCAGCGTCTGAGCGGCTGCTCACTCTCGCCGAAATTGGATGCGGCGAGCAGCATGGCTGCGCAAGCGGCGTGTCGCTGACCGAGCACGACCGCTCGAAGGTCTATGCAACCAAATCGTGGGAGGCCTTCCGATAGCTGCCAGGAGTAACGCCTGCAACCCGCCGGAAAACATGAGTCAGGTGCTCTTGGTGTGCAAATCCGCAGTCAAGCGCAATTTCTGCTATTGAACCAGTTGTGTGTCGCAGAAGACGCTTAGCGCGCTCAACCCGTTGGAGCACGATGAACTGATGAGGAGATTTGCCCGTAGCATTCTTGAACTGGCGAGAAAAATGCGAGGCGCTATGACCGATCAGATCACTTAAGTCTTGCAAGCGTATATTGCTGTCCAGATTCTCGTCGATGTGGTTCCGAATTTTCTCCAACTGCGAGTTGGTCAACCCTCTATCGCACTCTGATTCCTGGACTGCTCCAGCATTTATCCAGACGAGGCGAGTTGCGATCGCCATTGCTAGCTGATCTGCATAGGAAACTGATCGATCAGAACGCTTAGCCGCTACTCGCCAAGCTTCCATTATCAGCTGCTCCAGCAACTCATCTTTCATAGTGAACAATGGCCGGTAGCTTAGTTCGCCAGAGACATACCCTAGATTTTCGGCGGCCTTTCGCATTACGGCTGAGCTCAGATACAAGTGGACCGTTTCCAACTGATCCCGCAATGTAATGCTAAACTGCCGCCCGGCGGGCCAGAAGCCTATGCCGCCGGGAGACACGACTTTGCTCCTGGGATTGTCATCAATCTTTCCGTCTATGCGCACCGGACCAGTAAGATGCAAGACGATGAGATGATGATCTAGAGGGTGAAGGTCGGCGTGAAATGGCGCTTCACTCTGATGTGAAACAAACAGGGATGACCAGCCGCAGTTTTCGCTGGAAAACCGCACTTGGCAAGTCGGCAAGGTCAACAGACCATGCGTATCGGCGAGCGTAAAAGTCCTAAAGACGCGCATCTCCAGCCGATCTCGATATAGCCCCATAAAGGTAAGCCGGGTCACTGCGCGCCGTCAATTGGGTTAAACTACGAGGCGCACCGTGACGCTTCAGCATGTTAGAAAAAATCGAATCGTGTGTTCTCCAGGTCAGGTCAGGTCAGGTCAGTTGCCCGATCCTGCTTAGCTCCGCCCGCGGAAATGACGTCCATAAGCTCCGCTGAAACGCAAGCAGCCGCACTTGGCCCAGGAGAATGGAGACACTAGGTCTTCGCGTGAAGCGCGATGATCAACGAGCATAGGGCCCAAAAAACGTGGTACTCGCAACCGCCGAGATTCCAGCTCCATTTGCCGCTGGAAACCTTCAGGACGGCAGCTGCAGCGGTCAGCATGAAAATTGCGGATATCCACCCGGCAAACATCATGAATATTCCAAACGTCATGCAAACGGTAACTGTTACCTCAACAACAAGCGAAAAGTAGACAAACAAAGCGACCGGACGGAACCCGGCGGCTTTGAAAAAGCCGAACACACTGTCTCGTGCGGTGAATTTGGCGAGGCTATGAGGGATGTAGGCAAGTCCACAAATGAGACCGAGTTGGCGGATCGGATCGGCAAGATCTAGATTCATTCGACTCCCCTAGAAGTGGCGCGAAGTGCAGCATGGCGAGGCTCCTTCGCAAGGTCATTCGGTTCAAAGCACAAAGGCGCGCTAACGTACCGTTGGTGGCTTTAGTGCATGGATTCTAATGAAGTGAGCACGCCCTGACCGCTGAACGGGTTTGCCGAGTTGCACAGCGACCGAAACAGCTGGCGAGCACGGCCGGAGGCCAGCGCTCGCCCGCTGCACGTTCTCATCTCAATCTGCTTTTGCAGCCAGAGCTTCCATCTCGACCACCCACTTGGGGTTGGCCAAGCCGGACACAACGACCCAAGTGGACGTCGGCAGATAGCCAGCAGGCAGATATTTCTTCCGGTGAATGGCCAGGAATTTGAGACCAGCGGGGTCTGTAGAGTAGACGTTCAAGTGCACAATGTTCTCAGGTCCCATCCCCGCGGCACTTAGAATGGCCAGGGTGTTCTGCCAAACTTGGTCGTGCTGTTCTTCAAAGCTTTCGGCCAGGCTGCCGTCCGGGCGAATGCCAGCCTGTCCCGCAATCGAGAGCCATCGCGCGTTGGCGGGAATTTCAATGCTATGACTATACGCGCCCACAGGAGGAGCTATTGTGCCGGGATTCGTGCTCTTGAACATGGACTTCTCCGCTTTTGATTGTCTCGGTGTTTCAGCCAGCGGCCCCCTGCTGATCAGGGCGCCTTATGGACTGTCACTACGTAGCTGTACGGACGATCGCCATCCTGCGCTTTTCTGCTCAGGCCTGTAGGAATTGACCACGCCCCCCCGATCTCGCCAGTTCTGCTTAGACGAAGCGCCAATCGAACAAATCGCCTTTGCGGCTGACATGACCAGCTGAGCTTCCAGAAAAATGAGCGGTGAACACCGTTGCGCGCTCCTCAGCAGCGTGCTCCAAGAGCCAACGTCGTGACGCTCGCGACTGGACCGGCTCTTCGCAAAAGACGCTGTTCCACTCTGGTCGAAACACCTGCAGTGGCTGATGCATGATATCGCCGCCGAAAAGTCCGCGTCGGCCCTTGTCGCCGAATTCGATTGCAACGTGGCCAAGGCTGTGGCCGGGCGTTGCACGCAGGATAAGGCCATTGCCTAGTGGCCCGTCGCCGTCGATGATGTCTGCCTGACCGCTCGCCACGACCGGCAAAACGCTGTCCTCATAGACGCCGGCATGCGCGCCGCTTCGGCCCGCCGGGCCTGACCAGTGATCATGCTCGGCCTTGGAGAATACATATCTTGCATTGGGAAATGTTGGCACCCAGCGGCCGTCGCGCAGCATTGTGTTCCACCCGCAATGGTCGACGTGCAGGTGGGTACAGCAGACGCAATCGACTTGCTCAGGCGTAACGCCAGCCTCAGCCAGCCGTTCGAGGAACGGCAGATTCTGCTGATGAAACTGCGGCACGAGAGGCCGATTCTTATGATTGCCGCCGCAGCTATCAATCAAGATCACGTGCTTGGGAGTCTTCAAAACCCAGGTATGAACGCTGTTGATGAAGCGGCCTTGGGCCTCATCGAAGCAGGTGGGAATCATCAACTCGCGATGTTGCTCCAGTAGCGTGCGGTCCCACTGCGGATACAGCTCTTCGGGAGTGAAGCTTAGTCCGCATTGTTCCGTCACACGTACTACCGACGTTTCGCCGAAATGATGAATACTCATCGTCAGGTGTCCTAGGGATACTCGCTCAGCAGTTTGAGAGCGTGGGTACATGTTCGATCGTTGAGAGCGTTTATATTATAAAAAACACCTATTGCAAGCATGTCGTAATATTTATAACGTAGCAAGAACTCATGCCGTACGGCAGGCGAGAAGGTCCCTCCATCTCAATTGGTGAGTAAGAGCAGGATGAAAGGGCCGCGCAGGCCTCGTACCCGGGCGTCTCAAGCTGGAAAACGGCCTGTGATGCTATTCGAGCTCTTCTTCCTCCAACAGAAGTGTAGGTGCACCGCCTGCCTGCCTACGCCCGCTTTGACGATATCGGCGCGGACGGCGGCTTAATACATTGGGGATACAACATGCGTGATTTCATGACGCCTGGCCGCTCGGTGGCGGTAGGGGAAAGAGGTATGGCAGCAACTTCGCATCCGAGAGCGACGCTCGCTGCGCTCGACATGCTGAGATCCGGCGGTAACGCTGTCGATGCTGCCGTCGCGGCGGTCGCCCTGCAGGGCGTCGTCGAACCGCAGATGACCGGAATTGGCGGCGATTGCTTCGTGATCTATTCGCCCAAAGCAGGCGATCCAATTGCGCTGAATGGCTCAGGTCGCACACCTCAATCTACGGATATCGGCAAATATGCGAACGCCTCGCGGCGGGACATTCCGCAAACGTCGCCTGAAGCAGTGACCGTGCCAGGCGCGGTCGACGCTTGGTGCCGGCTCGTGGCCGATCACGGCAGCAGGTCGCTCGAGGAAATCTTTCGGCCAGCAATTGCTGCCGCCGAACAGGGCTTCTGTGTCACGCCGCGCGTTGCGGACGATTGGCACAAATTCCGCGCGCGGATCGAGATTGACGCAAATGCGGCTGCCCAGTTCCTCCCGAATGGTGTGGCGCCGATGGTCGGCGACATCCGCGCGCAACCGGCGCTGGGAAGCACCTTGCGAAATATTGCAAGACATGGGCGAGAAGCGTTCTACGCTGGTGAAGCTGCCGAAGAAATGGTTGGGATCCTCCGCGTGTTGGGCGGCGCCCACACAATAGATGATTTCGCCGCCCAGACGACGGACGATGTCCGTCCGATTTCGGCACTGTACCACGATCACGAGGTCGTTGAATGTCCTCCCAACGGGCAAGGGCTTGCCGCGCTTATGATCCTGCGGACATTAGCAGGTTTCGACGTCGGCACGTTGTCTCAGACTGACCGCATCCATCTGCTCGCGGAAGCGACGAAGGCAGCTTACCGCGCTCGCGACGCCTACTTCTGCGATCCGGCGACCAGCATGATCGATCCGGCCGTGTTCCTCGCTGACAGCTATATCGAACGTATTCGCGCCCGGATCGATATGGACCGCGCCTCCGAAAAGGAAACCTGGGACGATATTGAGCACCGCGATACCGTCTACGTGACCGTGGCCGATCGCGACCTCAATGTCGTATCACTGATTAATTCGCTGTTTACGCCGTTCGGTAGCGGCATCTACGCACCCAAGTCAGGCATCTTGTTGCATAATCGCGGTTGGGGCTTCCGCCCTACGCCCGGGCATCCGAATTCCCTCGGGCAGCGCAAGCGCCCGATGCACACAATTATCCCGGGCCTCCTGCGTCGGAACGGCAAAACTGTGATGTCGTTCGGCGTAATGGGCGGTAACTACCAGGCCGCCGGTCATGCCAATTTGCTTTCGAACATCTTTGATATGAAGATGGACATCCAGGCTGCGGCCGAAGCGCCGCGCTCATTTGCCTTCGACGGCGTATTGGAGGTCGAGACGACGATTTCATCAGCGATCCAGGATGAACTGCGCAAGCGCGGCCACGACGTACGCTACCCAGTGGAGCCGATCGGCGGCTGCCAGGCAATCCAGATCGATCATGCGCGCGGCATTCTGCTCGGCGCCTCCGACCACCGCAAGGATGGCCTGGCCTTGGGCTATTGAGGAGCGACCGTGGAGTGAGGTTGCGCGCAACATGGCAGCACGACCAATCGAGAGGCGCTGCTGGGCGGAGCTTGCCAGAATGTCAGCCGGCGCGAGGTTGAGCGTAACCGGTGTTCCACTCCGACATTGTCAGTTACCCGTTCACACGAACGATGACGTCGGGAAGGATTTTACAACATGAGCTCCACGCAAAAAGCAGAAGCACAGTCGATCCTGGTCGTTGGTGCCGGAGAACTCGGTATGCCGGTACTGCGCCACCTGGCGCTTAAAGCCAGGGATCGTCATGGAACAACGATCAGCGTTCTTCTGCGGGCCGCGACCGTTGAGTCGACTGACCCAGGCAAACAGCGTGATGTCTTCGAGATACGCGAACTGGGGATCGAGATCGTCACTGGCGACATCCTTGCCTCAACAATAACTGAGCTGGCAGCGATCTTCGCACGTTTTGATACGGTGATCGGCTGTGCTGGCTTCTCGGCTGGTCGAAACACGCCAATGAAACTCGCGAAAGCTGCGCTCGAAGCCAACCTCAAACGATATTTCCCGTGGCAGTTTGGCGTAGACTTCGACGTCATCGGTCGTGGCAGCCCTCAGGACCTGTTCGATGCCCAGATCGATGTGCGCGAACTTCTGCGTGCGCAAGACAAAACGGACTGGGTTGTGATCTCTACGGGAATGTTCACGAGCTTCTTGTTCGAATCGATCTTCGGGGTCGTCGATCTCCAAAAGAACGTGGTCAACGCGCTGGGGAGCCTAGATACGGAAGTTACGCTGACGACTCCCGACGATATCGGTGCCTTGACCGCTGAGGTGGTCTTCGCTCAGCCGATGATCCGCAACGAGATCATCTATCTTGCTGGCGACACGGTGACCTACGGTGAGGTTGCCGACAAGCTTCAGACCGTGCTTGGGCGTCCGTTTACGAAAGCGGAATGGACAGTTCGTCAGCTCAAGTCGGAACTTGCACAGGACCCTGATAACCACATCAAGAAGTATCGGGCGGTCTTTGCCGAGGGTAAGGGCGTGGCATGGCCAAAGCGCGACAGCTTCAATGTGCAAAATGGCATGAATGTTAAGAACGCCGAAGAATGGATCAGAGAAAACCTTCACTCTTAAGAGCGCAAGCGCTAAGACGACCAGAGCAGTCTGCGAAAGCGAAGCCTGCTCACCTTGCAAGTCTTAAGTCAGAGCGGGAGTTGCTTAGGGTCAAGCAGCGCCAAGGTGATCCAGTGCGCCGTGATGGCAGGCTTGATCATACCTTCAACCTCCACCAAGCTGTCCCAGGCTGTTTGGACCGACACCGCACGCTCTGTTAGTCCAATTAAGCGGAACCTGCCCCGAATCCGAGCTCCGGACTTGACCGCGCTGAGGAAGCGTACGCGCTCAAACCCATAGTTGACACCCATTTGTGTTCCCTCGACTCCGGGCATCGCATCGAAGGCGAGCCTCGATAGCAATGATAGCGTGAGGAAACCGTGCGCGATCGTGCCCCCAAATGGCGTATCTTTCTCGGCTCGTCGGCTATCGGTGTGGATAAACTGGTGATCGCGGGTGGCATAAGCGAACATGTCGATCATGGACTGATCGACTGCCAGCCAATCGGATACGAACTCTGGTCCGTTGAGAAGCTGCCTATATAGGGCCAACGGAACTAGCTTGCCGTGCATGGCCTCCAGTTCGGGGGCTTCCTCTAGATCTGTCACTTTCAACTCCGGATCGTGCTGCCGTCACTGCTTCGTATCACGGAAATCCAGCGGCGGCAGGTCGATCTGCGGGACCTCAATCTTGACCTTGTCGAGATCGACATTGACCGGCTTGTCGAGCAGCCCGGTCACCGTGATCGGGAAGGCGATCACGATCAGCACCATGATCATCTGCAGGCCGATCCAGGGCATCGCGCCCCAATAGATGTCCGAGCTCTTCACTTCCTTCGGCGCGACGCCGCGCAGGTAGAACAGCGCGAAGCCGAACGGCGGATGCAGGAACGAGGTCTGCATGTTGACGCAGAGCATCACGCCGAACCAGATCAGCGCCGGTCCGTCGCCGACGACGGGCCCCAGGATCTTCTGCGCGATCGGCGCGATCATCGGCAGGATGATGAACGCGATCTCGAAGAAGTCCAGGAAGAACGCCAGGAAGAAGATGAACAGGTTGATGAAGATCAGGAAGCCCCAGACGCCGCCGGGCAGCGAGGTCAGCATGTGCTCGAGCCAGACGCCGCCGGACACGCCGAGGAACACCACCGAGAAGCAGGTCGATCCGATCAGGATGAAGGTGACCATGCAGGTGATGCGCATGGTGGTCTCGTAGCCCTGCTTGATCAGGTCGCGCAGGTCGGGGATGCGTGCGGCCTGGATGCAGATCCAGGCCACCGCCAGGTACGTCACCGCGAAGGCGATCTTGAAGATCACGTTCTCGGTGAACAGCATCGCAACAATGGTGCCGATTCCGGCAGCGATCACGCCTGTTATCAGGATCTTGCGATCGGTCGAGGTGAAGTCCTTGTGATGGATAGCGGCGAGCACGATGGCGCCGACCGCGCCCATGGCGCCGGCTTCGGTCGGGGTCGCAAGGCCCATCATCATGGTGCCGAGCACGACGAAGATCAGCACGGCGGAGGGGATGATGCCCATCAGGCACTTCTTCCACAGCGCCCAGCCGGTAAGCGTGCGGGCTTCCTTCGGCACCGGCGGCACATGGTCGGGCTTGATCAGACCGAGGATGAAGGTGTAGCCGACGAACAGCATGATCTGGAACACCGACGGGCCCCAGGCGCCGAGATACATGTCGCCGACCGACTTGCCGAGCTGGTCGGCAAGCACGATCAGCACCAACGAGGGCGGCACCAGCTGCGTGATGGTGCCGGAGGCCGCCAGCACGCCGGTGATGTAGCGCATGTTGTAGCCGTAGCGGATCATCACCGGCATCGAGATCAGCGCCATGGCGATGACCTGCGCCGCCACCGTGCCGGTGATGGCGCCGAGGATGAAGCCGACGATGATGACGGAATAGCCGAGACCACCGCGGACCGGGCCGAACAGCTGGCCCATCGAATCCAGCATGTCCTCGGCGAGCCCGCATCTCTCTAATATGGCGCCCATGAAGGTGAAGAACGGGATCGCGAGCAGCAGCTCGTTGGAGAGCACGCTGCCGAACACGCGGCCCGGGATCGCCTGCAGGAAGTTGAGGTCGAAGAAACCGAGATGGATGGCGAGGAAGCCGAAGGAGAGACCGACCGCGGCAAGCGTGAACGCCACGGGGAAACCGAGCAGCATCACCAGAACCAGGCCGCCGAACATCAGCGGCGGCATCATTTCCAGCGTGATCATTGAGTCGGCCTCTCGTACTTGGCGTCGATCGTCACATAGCCCTGGAGAGCCGCGATACGCTTGATGACTTCGGAAACTCCCTGCAATGCCAGCATCACGAAGCCGGCGGGGATCACGAACTTGATGGGCCAGCGGACCAGGCCGCCGGCATTGCCCGACATCTCGCCGACGTCATAGGCCTGCATGAAGAACGGCCACGACAGATAGGAGAGCAGGAGGCAGGAGGGGATCAGGAAGAACAGCGTGCCGATCAGGTCGAGCCAGAGCTGGCCGCGCTCGGTCAACATCAGATAGAGGATCTCGACCCGCACATGCTCGTTGCGCTTGAAGGTATACGACGCGCCGAACATCACCAGGATCGCGAACATGTACCATTGCATCTCCAGCCACCCGTTCGACGAGTAGCTGAACGCGTAGCGGATCATGGCGTTGGCCGCGCTGACCAAGCAGGCGAGAAGCACCAGTAGATTGCAGACGTATCCGATGTTCTCGTTGAGAAGGTCGATCGCTCTACTCAGAGGCAGCAAGCCGCGCATCCGATTCTCCAGGGCGACGCCGAAGCGCGACTATTATCCAGGGGGGCACTGTGTTGCAGCCGCGGGTCATAGGCTCGTGGCTGCAAGACTCCGAGCAAGCGCATCGCATTCATGCTGTGCTGCGGCTATTGATCGATTGTCAATTTTGAAAGTGACGCGCCATGAAGTTGTCGTAGCCGATCTCAGCCACCTGGAACCACGCGTAACTGTTGTTGGAAAAGGTCGTCACGGAGTCGTAAAGCGTTTTGAAATTGGGGTTCGTGGCTGCAATCTCGCTGTGCAGTTCCTTCGTTGCTTTAAAGGCAGCTTCCATGATTGGCTGTGAAAAAGCGTGCAATTTTGCGCCGTTCGCAATCAACTTCCGAAGTGCTAATGAATTTGCTTGGTCATAGCGCGCCATCATCCACGTGTTGGCCAGATGACCCGCTTGCTCCAGCACGTTCTGATAGTGCTTCGGTAACGCATTCCACTTGTCGAGATTGATCATCACGAGCGCCATGGTGCCGCCCTCCCACCATCCCGGATAATAGTAATGAGGAGCCACCTTGTAGAAGCCAAGCTTTTCGTCGTCATATGGCCCCACCCATTCGGCGGCATCGATCGTGCCCTTCTCCAGGGCAGGATAGATATCGCCGGCGGCGAGTTGCTGCGGGACGACCCCGAGCCTCTGAAGGATCTTTCCTGCAAAGCCCGCAATGCGCATTTTCAGTCCGCGAAGGTCTTCCACGGTATTGATCTCTTTTCGAAACCAACCACCCATTTGGCAGCCGGTGTTGCCGGCGAGAAGGGAGGTAACGTTATAGCTTTTGAAGAATTCGTTCAGGAGCTCCTTCCCGCCACCAACAACGTACCAGGATTGGTTGATGCGTGCGTTGGGGCCGAACGGTATCGAGGAGCCAAAGGTGAATGTCGGATCTTTGCCATGATAGAAATACGGTGCGGTGTGACCCATCTCGACCGTTCCATTCTGCACCGCATCGAGCACCTGCAGACCTGGAACGATCTCGCCGGCTGCAAAAGTCTGGATCTGAAATTGACCGTCGGTTGCTTCCCCAACGGCCTTCGCGAAGAGCTCGCAGGCCCCGTGAACCGTGTCGAGCGATTTCGGCCAGCTCGTCGCGAGCCGCCATTTGATATCGGGCATCGAGGTGGCGATTGCTGGAGCTGTCAGCGTCGTTGCGCCCGCAACCCCCAAGCCGGTCGCCTTAATGAAATCCCGTCGCTTCATGCCTTTTGCTCCCCCACATTTTCCCTCAACTATGCCAAGTCCTTGCTGATGCGCTGCTTCCAGCGCGACACTGCACCACGACGCCGTAGGAGACAGTAAAGGTCAGGCGGGTCGTCGAGCACTGCTAGCAAGTTGAACCATGCAAACGTTATAAATGATACGCAATAGAATCAATATGTAATTTACGTAATACGGTGGTTGCTTGGCCGCGTCGCCTGTATGTGCTGGCTATCGCCAGCAGGACTGGAATCGCTAAGTCGGGCAGTGCGTAACGATAAGGCTCGACCTGCCAGTTATGGCGGCATAAGGGCGCTTTTTTCGCCATAAGGGTCGTGATACCAGTACATCGATCTCAATTCTGGATGCAGGCTGTTTAGTGACTATCCCCGTTCCCTCCCATGGCACCGTCGCAGAGAGAATCCGCGTCGTTCGCAACCATCTCGCGCCGTCCGAACTCGCTGTGGCCAGCGCGATTATTGAAGGGTATCCAACAAGCGGGTTGGTGCCGATAGCTCAGATTGCTGCTGAGGCTCAAGTGAGCGGCCCGACGGTTCTTCGTCTGGTCAACAAGCTTGGCTTCGACGGGTACGCCGAGTTTCACGCTGCGCTCCGGGCTGAAATCCAAGAGCGAATTTTCTCTCCGGTTGATGCCTATCCCACCTCCAAGCGCGGGGGCAACGGCTCGACCGCCGCAGCAAAGGCCCTTGCTGCCTACCAAGAATGTATTCGGTCAACGTTTACTCACCTCGATGCTGCCGAGTTAAAGTCGGCTGTATCTGCTTTGTCGGATCCCAAGCGACCGATTTACTTGATGGGAGGTCGGGTAAGTTCTGTTTTGGCTTCGCACGTTGCAACTTACCTGTCCCAGTTGCGCCGAAACGTCACTCAGATTGCTTCCGACGGTTTCGGTCGAAGTGCCAGCATGCTTGATTTAGATCCGAAAAGCGTGGTCGTTCTTTTCGACTACCGGCACTATCAAGAGAGCACCGTAAGTTGGGGCGTCGAGGCAACGAAGCGCAAGGCTCACCTCATTCTTTTCACCGATCAGTATCTGTCGCCTCTTGCTCAGCATGCGACGTCTCTGCTGACTTGCAGCACTAAGGGTCTCGACCCCTTCGACTCACTTGTGGGTGCCTTCGCTCTGACCGAGCTGGTTATCGCGGAGGTTGCACGTTCGATGGGCGCTCCAGCGAGAAAACGCCTGGCTGATCTTCTTGCGCTACAGCAACGGGATGAACAACATGCGTCTCGCGGCATGACTCCTCTTCAGAAGGGCCAACAGGAACGATGAGCTACGCCCCCTGGATCGTCCGAACCGCGCGGGCAACCATCAATGCATTTCCGAAGCCCGACTTGCAGACGCGTGGATGACCGATAGTGCACCACGTCTTATAGTAGATATTCCATGTCGGGCGGGCAGCATTGATCCGGATTTAAGACGTCACGACAGGTTTTCCGGCCAGTCGAACGTCGTGCGCCTCGCCGGGGCTCAACGCCTGCCGCGCGGGCAGATCATTGCCATCGACCCGCCAACACTGGGCTAGCCAGTCGCCGCCCTGGTGCGCGCGCACCACCAGTGGTTTTTCCCAAAATGGCGGCGCTGGTCTGGCACATCCACTTGATCCCAGTGTCATTGGCAAAGCGTCCGTGGCTGTGCACCTTGACTTCCATTGGCGGCAGCTCAAACGGCAGATCAAGCAACCGAAAATCTCTGGCACGATGCAATTCCAGGGCGAGCATCTCTGGGAAAATCGCAGCTAGATCTGAATGGCGTACGATCTCCGGCGCGGTGGTGAAATGACCGCGGATGGCAACTTGCGGCCGAGCTACTTCGTCCGCGAGCCATTGCTCGGCCAACTGGTAAACCGTAGACGTGGTTCGCGCGAAGAAGAAGCGAAGTTTCGAAAAATCCGCGCGGGTCAGTCGGGACTTCGCGATCGGATGTTTGGCCCGCACCAGGCAAATATACCGATCCCTGAGAATGTCGATGCTCATGAGATCCTTGTCGGACACGGTGACAGCGCCAATCGCCAAGTCGATCTCACCCGAGCGCATCGAGTTCACTACGCTGTCGTGAACCAGTGGGACGATCTGGATGCGAATAAAGGGCGAGATGCGCGACAGCTCGGTGATCAGCCGAGGCAAGAGGTAGACCTCGGCTATATCGGACATCGCCACCCTGAAGGTTCGTTCGGTCACGCGTGGATCGAACACGATACCGCTTTGCAGGGTTCGATTGAGTAGCTCGAAGGCCTGATCCAGAGGCTCGTGCAGACGGACGGCAGCATCCGTCGGAAGCATGCGGTTCGCCACTCTCACGAACAGCGGATCGCCAAACCGGTCCCTTAATCGCCGCAGTGCGTGACTGATTGCCGGCTGGGTGAGGCCGAGACGTTCTCCCGCCGCGGTGAGGCTACGAAGATCCCAGATGGCGAAGAAGACACGCAAAAGGTTGAGGTCGAGATGTTCATTAGCGTGGCTCATGTAGCAAATTCTAACTATGAATTTGACGTAGCTCAATCTGCGAATGATCGTCAGTCTCAGGAATTTTGATTGATCAACGTCCGAGCCGCATGGGCCGTAGGCTCATCGGACCACAGTTTCTGAGCGGGAGAGGCCCGTCTTCAAGGGAGGAGCATCCGAATGATGAAAATGATGCCAATGGAAACCAACGCGGCGGAATTCGACTACAAGGGCGCGGCTCGCGCCGTCTTGCCGAGACTTGCTGCGACCGCTGACAACAGCGAAAAAGTGCGTCGTCTCGACGATGATGCCGCTGCGGCTCTCCGGGAATCCGGTTTGACGCGCGTTCTCACGCCCAAGCGGTTTGGCGGATTTGAGCTCTCGCCCGGTGCGCATATCTGGGCTTGCGCTGAGCTAGGCCAGGTTTGCTCGTCGGCTAGCTGGGTTTTGATGGTTTGCGTAGCCCACGACTATATTGTCGGTCGGTTTCCCGAACAGTGTCAGAAAGAGGTCTACGAAGGCGACGCCGATAACTTGCTGGCGGGGTGCCTGCAGCCACAGGGCACAGTGGAGCGCGTCCCTGGAGGGTGGCGGCTCAAGGGGCGCTGGCAATTCGGCAGCGGCTGCGATCATTCGCCCTGGTTCATCCTGGGTGCGAAGGTGGTCGATCCGAAGACCGACGATTATCGGGTCCAGCACGTCGTTGTTCCGCGCGCCGAGGTGGAAATAGACGACACCTGGCACACGCTGGGCATGCGGGGCACCGGTTCGAAGGATCTTGTGGTGCGCGATGCCTTCGTCCCCGAACACCGCGCCATGCCGACCTTTCCGACGTTCCTCGGATTGAGTCCGCACGCACAAAGCCCAACGTTTCGCCTTCCGGTCTATGCCGGGTTGGCATCCATGATGACTGGATCGGTGCTCGGCATAGCCGAAAGAGGATTCAAGGCATTCGTCGAGAAGACCATGGTCCGCAAAAGCGCCTATGGGGTGGCGAAAGCCGAAAGCATCTCGATGCAGCGTCGTATTGCGGAGTCAGGAGCGGAACTGGCGCAAGCGAGACGTTTGTTGGAGAATATCTGCACGCGGTTCGACGCCGCGATGGTGGCGGACGACCCCCCGATGTCCGACCGCGACCGAATTCAGTTCCGTTGGGATGCCGCCTACGTCGCGGAGCTCAGCCGGCGGGCTATCGATCGCATCTATGCCTCTGCCGGAGCGCATGGACTCTATGAAGGCGATCCCGTTCTTCGGGCGTACCGTGACGTGGTCACGGCATGTCATCATGCGGTGGTGGATTTTGACCTCGTGTCTGAAATGCAGGGACGCGCAATCCTGCTTGGCAGTCTCGGCGAAAATCCTCGTGCCGCCCCATTCGCATGAAACGGCCAGAAGGCAAGCTCAGCGACAATGTGATGACAAGAGAAGCAGCAATTTCTGCGGACACCTTCAGACAGAGCATGCGACTTCTTGCCGGTGGGGTTTGCATCGCAGCCACCTCCCTCAATGGGGAACGGCTCGGACTCACCGTGACGGCAGTCTGCTCGCTAACTGCTGACCCACCCACCCTGGTCGTTTGCATCAATCGCGCCGCCGGAGCTCACGAGGCTATGCGGACAACCAAACGGGTAAGCGTAAATTTTCTCGCAGCCGGTCACGTGCGGCTTGCCGAGCTATTCTCGTCGGCGAGCACGAAGGGGGCTCACAGATTCGAGTCAGCACATTGGGGCAACCTGCCAAGCGGTGGCCCGGCCTTGATCGATGCGCTTGCCGTGCTCGACTGCGAGATCGTCAACGAGTTCTCGGTCGGCCAGCACTCAGTGTTCTTTTGTGAGGTGAAGTCGGCGATCCATGAGTCCGAGAACCGCCCGCTCGTGCATTTCAATCGAGAGTTCTGCGGATTGTTGCCTATTCAGGCGCACCGTTGAGGCTTGCGATGCCATGACACGGCGAAAATCGTGTGATGGAGAGACTTGCTCAGTCATATTGATATGCAGTTGGAAGTCAGGACGGGGGACCTCTGTGGTCGATCCCATCTATCTTGCGCCGAGTCCTCGCGTTATCGCGAGTGTCAATCGATCTGACCCAGAGACACGTTGATGACCGAGAGTGCATCACATTTGACATAATGAATATTTCATATTGATGTCGATCCGTAATTATTGTAAGTATCTTCAAAGCAGACTTTCGCAGTCAATTTATGCAAGTTCGAGCAGGAAAGCGCAGGACAGTGGTGGTCTGCCCTCTCTTAGATCAGTGCGTCGGGAAGAAGCTGAATCTCTTATTCGAGCCAGGCCTATTCATTTCGGGCTGGAACGACGACAAGACTGAGATTTCGCGGTCGCGGTGTTCGTGCTGCCGAGCGGGCGGCGCGTCCGCGATCCCAGGGGGAATTAGATTGTGATGATCGACGGGAGTGGAGGCTTTGTCGCCAAAAGCGTCGCCGCCCTTGCCGCCCGAAATCTGTCGGTGCACTTCGATGGATTGTGGGCGCTTGAGAATGTCGTTCTGTCGGTGCAGCAAGGGGAAATTGTTGGCCTGATTGGGCCGAACGGCGCCGGCAAGACTACGCTCATAAACGCGCTCACGGGATTCCAGTTGCCGTCCGCGGGAAGTGTCCACTTGGGAGATACGGACGTTACCCGCTGGCCTCCACACCGAATCCGGCTGGCCGGAGTAGCACGCACCTTTCAGAGCGGTCGCCTTTTTCGTGAATTGCCGGTGCGCGAAAACGTGGAAGCGACGGCAGCAAGTTTCGGGCTGAGCCGCAAGCGAGCGCGCGACCATGCGATGAGCATACTCGAATGGATCGGGCTTGGTGACAAGTCCGACGCTTACGCGGACACGCTGCCTTACACGGACGAGCGGCGTCTCAGTATTGCCAGAGCGCTGATAATGAATCCCGCCTTTGTGCTGCTGGACGAACCGGCGGCCGGAATGTCCGATCAGGAATGCGACAATCTGATGGAGCTCATCGCGCAAATTCCCATACGATTTGGCACCGGGGTCCTGTTGATCGAACACAACATGCGGGTGGTGATGGGCACATGTTCTCGCGTCCATGTGCTCGACGGAGGGCGAACGATCGCCCAAGGAACGCCGAATGAAGTACAGGCCAACCCTGAGGTCATAACCGCCTATCTCGGCACAAAGAAACGCAAGGGACCGAAATGACCGAGCCCTTGCTCCAGATCGACGACATTCACGTGCATTACGGAAGACTCGCGGCGGTGCGCGGCGTGTCGATGAGGGTCGATCCTGGCGAGATAGTTTGTGTAGTTGGGCCTAACGGTGCGGGTAAATCGACGACGTTACTCGCCACTGTGGGGGTGCTGTCGGCGACTCGTGGCGCGATCAGTATCGGCGGTGTTCCAATCCAAGGAATGGCGCCGGAGAAAGTCGCTCGACTCGGCATTTCAATGGTACCGGAGGGACGCCACATTTTCGGTACGCTCACTGTGGAGGAAAACCTCCGGATCGGTACCTATCGACGTCCCGATCAGCGGAATGTTGAGCGCGAGTTGAAGCGTATTCTTGACGAATTTCCAGTTCTCGCGGAACGCCGTGGCACCAACGCGGCCCTGCTTTCGGGCGGCGAGCAGCAACAATTGGCAATAGGACGGGCGCTTTTGACTGGCGCTAAGATCCTGCTGGTTGATGAGCCATCGTTAGGGCTTGCCCCGATGATGATTGAGCGAGTTTACGACATTCTGACCGGTTTGCGCGACACCCGCGGCATTACCCTGCTGATCGTCGAGGAAAGCGCTGAACGAGCGCTCGACGTCGCCGACCGCATCTATGTGATGCGGCGGGGATTGGTGGAGCTTGCGGGGACAAGCACTGAACTCGAGGACGGGGTGCGACTGCAGCAGGCGTATTTCGGGTTCGGGGACGAAGCAGAGGGTATTCGGTGATGATAGCGGCGCTGCAAATTTTAGTGGATGCCATTAGCCTCGGTAGTTTGTACGCGCTGGCGACGCTTGGCGTCGGGCTTGTATTCGGCGTCTTGCGTCTCGCCAATTTTGCCTACGGTGATTTTATTACCGTCGCAAGCTATGCACTTATCATTCCTACTGCGGGATCCACGGTAGAAATCGTCATCGGCCATTGGCCATGGCCGTTTCTTGTGATTGCCGTGGTGGGCGTGGTCGTTATTCTCTCGCTGACGTCAGAGTATTTAGTATTCCGGCCGCTTAGAACCGCGAAGCCCGCTGTATTGATGATTGGTTCTTTCGCTCTTGGATACGTCATCCAGAACATAATTATTGTCGTCTATGACGGGCGGCCCAAAGCGGTCGGTCTTTGGCCTGACCTTGGAGAAGCGATTGTGCTCAGTGGGTTGCGAATGCCTAGGCTAGAACTCTTGACCATCGCTGTCACACTGCTGCTTCTTGGGGCTCTCGTTCTCTTTCTTAAGGCTTCGCCATTTGGCGTACAAATGCGCGCGGCTTCGGAAGATTTCCGGATGGCGCGAATGCTTGGAGTTCGCGCCAATACTGTAATTAGTACGTCGTTAGTCATCAGCGGATTTCTTGCTGGCGTGGTGTCTCTATTGTTCTTGGCGCAGGTTGGGGTCATGAGCTTCAACATGGGTGTTCCCCTCATGCTCTTCGCATTCGTTGCCACTGTGATCGGGGGCATGGGCAGCCTTACAGGGGCGGTGATCGGCGGATATATCGTGGGCTTCGCGAGCATCTTACTGCAGACGCTGTTGCCCGAGAATCTACGAACATTCCGCGACGCATTCGTTTTCGCGGTCGTCATCGTCATCCTCGTCGTGCGGCCACAAGGATTGTTGGTTTCCCGCGCCGCAAGGGAGCGCGTCTGATGATGGCCCGCCGCTTTTCCATTGCCGAAAATTTGGCGCGCAATGCCTCGCCTATCGTTCTGTGTGGCGCGATAGCGCTGATTGTGCTCGGCACTGCATTGACCAACAACGCGGCACTAGACCGCACCGTAGTTGAGGCCTTGGTACGCATTGTGTACGTCGTGGGGCTGTACATTTTCGTCGGCAATTCAGGCGTGATATCGTTTGGCCATACTGCATTCATGGCAATCGGCGCTTATGCCACTGCATGGCAGGACTGCTGCAGTACGACCAAACCACTCTTGATGCCGGCTCTGCCGAAGTTTTTGCTTGAGGCCACCGTTCCTCCACCGCTTGCCACGATCTTATCCGGCGTGGTTGCGTCGATTTTTGCTGCCGTCGTTGGCCTAGCAATCGTTCGCCTTTCAGGAATCGGCGCATCGATCGCGACCTTCGCGGTCCTGGCGATCGTCAACGTTACATTTTCTAATTGGGATTCGGTCACAGCAGGCACCAGCACATTAGTCGGCATTCCAAATTACACAGACCATTGGTTTGCTTTGTCGTGGGTGGTTATAGCCATCTTCACCGCTCATTTTTATCAGACTTCCCGCTTCGGGCTGTCATTGCGCGTTTCGCGCGAGGATGAAGTGGCGGCGAAGGCCTCAGGGGTCAGCATCTTCAGCCAGCGTCTCATCGCGTTTGTAATCAGCGCTTTCTTCGTCGGCGTTTCGGGTGCTCTTTACGCTCACTTTCTCGGCACCATCTCGGTCGATGCCTTTTATATCGACATCAGTCTCCTGACTCTCGCAATGTTGGTCGTCGGTGGCATGAACAGCCTTACCGGAGCGGTGGTTGGCGTGGGAGCAATCTCGCTGCTGATCGAAGTGCTTCGCCAATCCGAGCACGGATTTGCTTTGGGTTCTCTCACTGTCTCCGCCCCCCGTGGAACGCAGGAAATCGGTCTCGGTGTGGCAATGTTAGTCATGCTCATTTTCCGCCGGAACGGCATTGCCGGCAACCAAGAGATAGGCGGGCGACTGTCGCGCTTCCTCGCACCACAGCTGAAGCGGATCAGTAAGTTCACTGAGAATTACTAAGGAGCAGAAGATGAGGAAGAGATTTATCGGAACTTGCATCGTCGCGGCCGTCGGAGCAATCGCATTGTCCGGCATCGTGCTCGCCGAGGAAAAGCCAATTGTGATCGGCTTCGCAATTGCTCAGAGCGGCTGGTTTGCCGTCAATAACGAGGGTGGCATCAAATCTGCCGATTTGGCGATCGATGAACTGAATGCCGCAGGTGGAATTTTAGGACGAAAGATAAAGACGATCTATGCCGACACCAAGTCCGACAGGGCCCAAGGTGCGAAGGCCGCTTTGGAAGTTTTGGAAAAAGGCGCAGACGTAGTTTTCGTTGACCTTGACTACGACATGGGCGCTCCTGCAGCGCTTGAAGCAAGCAAGGCCGGTAAAATATCGTTTTCGATTGGCGCAGAGGACGTGAAAATGGGTGTGCAGGGTGTGGGGCCGCTCGCTTTCACCAGCGGGCCGGCCGCACAGCTCGAAGGTGCAGCCATGGCGGAGTGGGGTTACGAAAAGAAAGGTTTTAAGACCGCATATATTCTCACGGACACCCTCATCGAATACAATAAGT
This sequence comes from Bradyrhizobium sp. Kon10, assembly GCF_055807395.1. Classification (NCBI taxonomy): domain Bacteria; kingdom Pseudomonadati; phylum Pseudomonadota; class Alphaproteobacteria; order Hyphomicrobiales; family Nitrobacteraceae; genus Bradyrhizobium; species Bradyrhizobium sp. Kon10. The sequence goes on from NZ_JBVVOZ010000024.1 coordinate 45,325, forward strand.
CCGTTTGCTACGGGTACGAATTCGCTGCTAAAACCTTAGCCGGAGCCAAGATCGTCGGTCGTGACACCTTCAAGAACGGCGACCCGTCCATCGTTTCCCAAGTTACACGCATCAAGAACCTGGATCCAGCGCCGGATGTCATTACGCTTTGCACCTTTACCCCAGGTGGTGGAGCAGCTGTTCGCCAGATTCGGGCGGCCGGCATTAAGACCCCGATCTTTGCGAGTATCGCCATGGACGGAAATCACTGGCTGGATGCGGTTCCTGGCCTCAACGATTTCTATTATCCTGTTCATGGCTCGATCTATGGCGATGACCAACGCGCAGCCGTCAACGACCTAGTGAAAAGGTACAAGGCGAAATATAACGCCGAGCCCCCCTTCTCGCACGCGTTCCTAGGGTACGTCGCCATCAATCTTTACGCCAAAGCGGTGGAGCATGCGAAGAGCACGGATACGAAGAAGGTTGTGGCGGCGCTCGAGTCGCCTGATGGCATCCCGACGATTTTTGGGCCTTACTCGTTTTCGCGCGACCTGCACATTCAAAACAAGTTCTCGTTTCCAATCATGTCGGTCAAGGATGGAAAACACGTAGTTACCGATAGCTGGACGACCAAGACGCCATTCGCCACAAATGAGCTTCTCCGTAAAGCAGAATAGCGTGCTTTGGGCAGCGGCTGCCAGCGGCGCATTGCGCCGCTGGTCGAAGAGATGGGGAGCTGTGCTTCCGATCACGAATCCGGAGCGCTAGCTCTTTTCCCTGCATTGACCGACAGGCTTGTGTTTTCCAAGCTACCTCCGAACTTGCCTGGATCTCCAACCGGAAGCCCAGGCCTTTCTCGAATCAAATCTGAGCCGCCAGCCCGGTCGCGGATCACTCTGGTTAAATCCTGCCTGATCTCACGCAGTATCGGCGCTGCAGCGTTGTCTCGCGTCGGGCGAGCCAACACGGCTGATCTGCCAGATGCTTGCAAAAACTTCTCATTAAGAAGTCGCTCGCGTCACCTCATCCTTTCGGCTGACGACCAAGAGCCTTTGAGTTTTTACCTTCCTTAAGTATCGTTGCCGCAGTCTCCCGCATCCATTTAATCCCCATGTCGCTCGCAAACCGCGCATGGCTGTGCACTTTGACTTCAATCGGAGGTAAGTCGAATGGCAATTCGAGGAGGCGAAAATCTTTCGCACGATCGAGGTGAAGAGCCATATTCTCGGGAAAGATCGCCGCTAAGTCGGTGTTTCTTACGATATCCGGCGCGGCCATGAAGTGTCCACGAACTGCAATCCGAGGGCGGGCTTCGTCGATGAGCCATTGCTCGACCATCTGGTGAATGGGAGCGGTCATTCGCGCATAAAAAAACTGAAGATTAGAAAAGTTCGATCGAGTGAGTTTTGACCGGGCGATCGGGTGGTTCGCTCGAACCATGCAGACAATCCTGTCGTTGAATACCTCATTGCTGACGCAGTCTTCGTCGGGATCCTTGATGTGCCCGATCGAAAGGTCAACTTCGCCAGAGCGCATCGCGGCGACGCCGTTCTCCGGTTGAAGTGGGACGGCATTGACTCTCGCCAAGGGTGCGATGTAACTGAGCCGCGCCATCAGCCGGGGCAAGGCGTAGATTTCGGCCATGTCGGACATCGCAATTCGGAAGGTCCGCTGCGTGACCAATGGATCGAACGCAATACGTTCTTGAAGGACGCGGTTGATGATCGTGAGCGCCTGATCAAGTGGCTCATGCAAGCGAACGGCCGTTTCGGTGGGAAGCATGCGGTTTGCGGCGCGCACAAATAGCGGGTCGTTGAAGCGATCACGTAAGCGCCGCAGGGCATGGCTTATTGCCGGTTGAGTCAGGCCGAGTCGCTCGCCGGCTGCGGTAAGACTCCGAAGGTCCCAGATAGCGAAGAACACGCGCAGGAGATTAAGATCGAGAGGTGAATTAATGTCATTCATAGTGCGAATTCTAATAATGAATTTGACTTAGATCAATCCTTGTCAAAGATGATTGGCATGAGCGATTGGCCAAGCCGAAGAGCGCACTCCATTCGGGAGCGTAGCTCCGGCAAATCTGCTCACACTCGCGGTGTCGTCTACGCGTGGTCTTCAGTTCAGGTCAACGAGGCGGTTGCACGTCATATTGAGCAGGCGTTTCCATGAGCACGACAGCGGGATTTATCGAAGCCCATAGTCTCTGGAATCACGAACAACGGTCTGCAGCCAAGGACGTCCTCGAAGTCGTCGCAAAGAACGGAATCCGTTGTATTCGCGTTTCGGTCTCAGACCCGCAGGGCAAGCTCCGTAGCAAGACGGTGATGCCGAGCTTCTTCCAGAAGGTGCTGAAAAGCGGCATCGAGTTTACGAACGCGCAGTACAGTTTCGATTCAGCCGAAGCGATGGCCTACAACCCGTTCGCGGAAGGTGGCGAATTCGGTATACCCGGGATGGGTGGCTTCGCTAATGTCGTCCTCGTTCCAGACCCCCTCACATTTCGGCAACTGCCCTGGTGTCCGGGGACAGGCTGGATCTTGGGTGATCTGTATTTCCGAGACGGCCGTCCTATCCCATTCGATGCGCGCCACCAACTGAAGTCTGCGCTTGCCGATCTCGAACGCGAGAGCTTCACCTTCATGGCCGGGTTGGAGATAGAGTTTTACGTCGCCAAAGTCGTCGATTCCAAGCTGATGCCTGAAGACATGGGCTGGTTCGGTGCGCCGCCGACGCCGCCTATTGTCGAGGCTGCATCGCGCGGCTTTTCCTACCAAGTCGAAGACAACCTTGATCGCATGGATGATTTCGTCTGTACGCTTGTGGGCCATTGTGAGGCGCTACAGTTGCCTTTACGCACGGTCGAAAACGAGATGGGACCGGGGCAACTGGAGTTTACCTTCGACGTGCTGCCTGGATTGCAGGCCGCGGACACGATGTCACTCTTCCGCTCGATGGTGAAGCAGGTTGCATACCGCAAAGGCTTGCATGCGACCTTCATGGCCTTGCCTGGCCTGGCAAACTATGTACCTAGCGGTTGGCATCTTCATCAAAGCCTCAGAACCTCAGACGGAAGAAATGCTTTTGCGACGGATGCGGGCGCGAACGACGTTCTGTCCGAGACCGGTCGCCATTTCGTCGGCGGAATCCTCGAGCACGCGGCTGCGGCATCTGTATTCACAACTCCCACCGTGAATGGCTATCGCCGTCGGAAGGCGAATTCCTTGGCGCCAGATCGCGCAACTTGGGGACATAACAGTCGTGCGGCGATGATACGAGTGTTGGGTTGCGCCGGAGAAGCATCTGCTCACATCGAGAACCGTGTCGGCGAACCTGGAGCCAATGCCCACCTCTATCTTACCTCTCAGGTGCTCAGCGGACTAGACGGCATACGACGTGGCCTAGAGCCAGGGACGCCCGAGACGAGCCCATATTCAGCGACGCATCGGCCGCTTCTCCCTGCAAACCTGATGGAGGCGTTGGAGGCACTCAACAAAGCCTCGTTCTTCCGCCGACAGCTGGGTGAGGCATTCGTGGACTGGTTAGTCGGGATGAAGCAGTCGGAGGTGAACCGTTTCCTTGCTTCAGAGCCGGACTGGCAGCGAAGCCCGGATAAGGTGACGGGTTGGGAACATAGAGAGTATTTTACCCGGTACTGACCGTATGATGCCGCCCGAAGTGTGGCAGAGCAGGGGCGTATCGAGCAAGCCGCTGAAGCGCACTAGTTGCTGGAGGCTGGCGGGCTTCGAGGCGGCTCTTCTTTCCCTCGCGGACGAGGTGATCGAGTAGAGGCCCTGTTTGCTAAAATGCTGCAATATATGGGTTGCTTGTTGATTCGTCCGCGATCCTAGGGAAGGTTCGCATCTCGTCGCCGCTGCTGGGCGAACGGATATCGGGCGGCTGCTCAACGAGCCCAGCTCAAGGACGCGTCACGTTCATCCCTGCCGCCGCAGAAATCCCGTGATCGTGACCTTCTCCCAGATGCCGGACGCGGCAAACGGATCGGCGCGATTGAAGACCTCGACTTCAGCGCGGCCCGGGGCCTCGATCAGGAAGAGGCTCCCGATCATCGTGGCGCCGTCGTCGGCGACCAGCGGTCCCGACATCACGATCTTGACTCCGAAGCGTGAGGTGTCACCGAGGAAGGCCTTGTGGGCATCGTAATTGGCAAGCCGGGTCGCCAATGCGCCGCTGTGGTCGATGGCATGGATGGCGAACAGCATGATGTCTCCAGTCTTCTTGGAGACGGCTATCATTTCAGCCGTCCCGATGTTGATCAGACGGCGCCTACATCGTGTCGCGAAGCATTGTCAGCCCGTCAATTGTTAGTCCGGCTTATGCTGCCTGTGCGTTGCTTGCGGTTCGCTTCAGGCCGAAATCGTAGTTGAGGTGATAGTAGGCGCTTTCCAGCATGCAACCATCCGGCGCGCGGCCGGGCGGGCAGCGTACGAAATCGTGGATCAGACTGTCCTTGACGCCGAACACCACGTCGCTGTCCAGATATTTGTCGCCGGCGACGAACACATGGGTGATGAGCTGCTCGAAGCCCGGGGCCGAGATCATGAAATGCACATGCGCCGGACGCCAGGGATGGCGTCCCTGCGCCTCCAGCATCTCGCCGACCGGGCCGTCATGCGGGATCGGATAGGCCGCAGGCTTGATCGACCAGAAATGGAAGCGGCCATTGGCATCGGTGTGGAAGCGCGCGCGCATCGCGAGGTCGCCGATCTCATCTAACTGCTGCACGTCGTAGTAGCCGTCATTGTCGGAATGCCAGACGTCGACCACGGCGCCGGCGAGCGGCTTGCCATCGACGGTCGAGACCGAGCCGGTGACCAGCATCGGATCGCCTTCCATGGTCCCCGAGATGTCGTCGCCGTTCTGTTTCTCCGGCGCGGCCTGGACGAAGAACGGGCCGAGCACGGTGGTCTCGGTCGCGCCTTCCGGCACCGGATGGTTGATTGCATCGACCAGCATGGAGACGCCGAGCGTGTCCGACAGCAGGATGAACTCCTGCCGCTTGTCGTCGCACATGTGGCCGGTGCGGGTCAGGAAGTCGATGCCGTACTCCCATTCCTTCTGGGTCGGTCTGACCTCGCGCACGAAGGCGTGGAGGTGACGCACCAGGGCTTCGCTGACCTGCTTGATGCGAGGATCAGTCGCGCCCGCGATGCGGTCGAGCACCGCGTCAGTGATGTTGGTCTCGCTGAAATTACGCACATTCGCCTCCGTCGATCAGAGTTTGGGCTCGCCAAGTCCGAACAACGGTTCCAGATGCTTGACGGTCGCGATGAAGTCAGTCTCGCCATGCCTTGCGCGACCAGCGCGCCATAGGTCTCGCGAAATTGGCCGCGAGCTGTCGGATCATGCATGCTGATAGCGTTGGCGGATTTGATAAGCGTGCACCGCATCGCCTCACGCCGTCGCTTTGGCGGCGCCGGGCGGCTCGCCGGCCCAGGCGCGTGCGATCAGATCGCGGATGGCATTGCGCTCGAGCGGGCGCGGATTCCAATAGGCGTTGGTGACGGCAAGATCGGCGGCCGTGTCGATGCCGCTTTCGGGCATGCCGAGATCGCGTAGCGCCAGCTTCGCGCCCAGCCGCTTAGCGAGTTCGTAGAGCCCCTGCGATGCATCGGCCCCACCGATCGCGCGGGAGATCCGCGCCATCGCGTCGGGCGCGGCCGGCGCGTTGTAGGCCAGTGCATGCGGCAGCACGATGGTGTGGGTCTCGGCGTGCGGCAGGTCGAAGGTTCCGCCGAGTGCATGGCAGAGCTTGTGATGCAGCGCCATGCCGACGGTGCCGAGGCAGACACCGCAGAGCCAGGCGCCATAGAGCGCTTCGGTGCGGGCCTCGCGGTCGTCGCTTTTCGCAGCGATTGCCGGCAGGGCGCGCGCCAGCGCGCGGATACCTTCTTCCGCCATCAGCGATGTCACAGGATTGGTGTCGCGGGCATAGAGCGCCTCGACGGCATGGGCGATCGCGTTGATGCCCGAAGTCGCCGCCAGGCTCGCCGGCAGCGTCAGGGTGAGGTCGACATCGTAGATCACGGTCTCTGGCAGGATCGCGGCGTCGCGCACCGTGGTCTTCAGGCCGTTCTCGGTCTGGCCGACGATGGGCGTCATTTCCGAGCCGGCATACGTGGTTGGGATGCAGAGCTGGTTCACGCCGGTACGCAAGGCCAGCGCCTTGCCGAGGCCGGTGGTCGAGCCGCCGCCGAGCGAGACGACACAGTCGGCCTCGCACGCCTTCATCGCCGCGAGCGCGCGCTCGGTGACCTCGACCGGTGTGTGCATGGTGGCGCCAGGAAAGATGCCGGCATAGAGCGGGCCGAGCGCTGTTCCCATGCTCTTGCCTTGGGCCTCCTGCTGCGGCGTCGTCAGCACCAGCGCGCGCTTGCCGCCGAGCCGTTCGACCTCGGCCTTGGCTTGAGCCAACGTTCCGCTGCCGAACACGACGCGGCAGGGCAAGTTTTCAAAGGTGAACGAACCGATCATGCGCCGGTCTCTTTGATGGGATAATCGACCTGGAAGCGTCCAATCCGCAAGTCGCCAAGCGCCTCGCGCACGCGCAAATGTTCGGGGTGATTGGCATAGGCGCTGAGCGCCGCTTGGTCGGTGAATTCGGAGAAGAGCACCACGTCGCAGGCGTAATCGACCGCGCTGACATCCATGCCGATTTCGATGTGGGTGAGGCCGTCTATCCGGCCCTTGAGGCCCTCGAACAGGGTCTTGACCTTCATCCGGGCGGCGGAGCGCTCCTCGGGGGTGTCCCCTCGCAGGCGCCACATCACGATGTGCCTGATCGGCCTCGGCATTTCCCCGTTCCTCGCCTGCTATCCTGCTTCCTTCCGGCCATTTTGGCTTGCAGAAGACGGAAATAAAGCCCAATAATTGTAAGTCTCTTTTCCAGTTTTAGAAAAAATGGACCGCCTGCTCCAGCTGGAGGTGTTCGCCAAGACGGCCGAACTCGGCAGCCTGTCCAAGGCCGCCGAGGCCTTGCGCATGTCGAACGCGGCCGCGAGCCGCCATCTCAGCGCGCTCGAGCAGCGCCTCGCTGTTCGCCTGATCGAGCGCAACACGCGCCGGCTGTGGCTGACGGAAGCGGGACAGGAGCTGCTGGAGCGCTCCAGCCACGTCTTGAGCGAATTGGCGGAAGCCGAGGACATCGTCAGCGATCGCGCACTGTCGCCGCAGGGCACGCTGCGCGTCACGAGCTCGCTGTCCTTTGCGGTGATCTATCTCGCGCCGATGCTGACGGCCTTCCGCGCGCGCTACCCGAAGCTCAATCTCCAGATCACAACCGCCAACCGGTATCCCGATTTCATCGAGGCCGGCATCGACGTGGCGATCCGCACGCGTGAGCAGGAACCGGATTCGAACATCATCGTCCGCCGCATTGGCCAGATGCGGCGCGTGCTTGCCGCTTCGCCGTCATATCTCGCAAGCTGCGGCGCGCCGGAACAGCCCGCCGATCTCGCGCGCCACAACATGCTCGTCTACAATCTCGCCAACGATCCCTATTCACTGCGCCTGCGCAAGGGCCATGGCACGCAGACCGTTCGCGTCACGCCGACACTCGACAGCAATGACGGTCAGGTCATCCGCGGCGCGGGGCTGACTGGCCTCGGCATCCTCATCCAGCCTCTCTACATCGTTCAGAGCGACATCGCAGCCGGCCGCCTTATCCCTCTCCTGATCGACTGGGAACTGCCTCTGCTCACCATGAACATCGCCTATCAGAACCGAACCGGGCTGCCTGCCAAGATCAGGGTGTTTTCTGACTTTCTGGTCGGCTACATCCGTGAGCGTTCGGAGCCGGGGATCTGGATCGAGGCGCAGTAAGGCCCCCGGGTAGCGCAGCTGACCTTGCGGAACGTGATGCCACTGGCGTCTCCGGTCGGTGGTTGGTGGAAGGAAAAGCCATACTTGGAGCGTTTCGACAGCACCGCGCGCTGTGCGCTGATCGTGACGATCAGGCCGCCGCCAGTCGAACATGCGATTGCCATTGTTGGTGCGATAGAAGTTTGATCGGAAGCTGAAGCTAGTGCTCGGACGATGGGCCCGTCAAAACCGTGCGACGAATACCCAATTTCGGGCGGATAAGTCCAGTGGTGCGACCGGTAAGTCATTGATTGTGCTTAACCCGTCGCTGACTCTTAATCAGCGGGTCCCAGGTTCGAGCCCTGGTGCGCCCACCAAAAGAAAGTCTTTGTTTCCAATAGCTTCGAAAGATGTCTATTGAGGGTAAAGCCGAGTTTCGTGCGACGTTTCTATAATCGGACCTCGCACCGCTGGATTGCTGCGCGATCTTCCTCTTTTTTCTGCATCTTCTCCCTGCTTACGTATCTTCATGCTACTCGATACAGAGCGCAGATCCGACGGTACAGGGCGACTGCGTGCTCGTCGTAGAATGGGATATTGCGGCGAGCAAAACGGACATTCTGTTCTGCCGATCGCTCTGTTGCAGAGGCAAAACCGAATCGATTGTATCGGGAATTTGAGTCCTTCCCTCGCTACCAGACGCACGATTTTGTGCGCCAAACTACGATTTTGGACGACCCTCAGATGCCTAAATCAAGGCAAGAGCGCATCTTTAGCTCAGCGCGTGACCGGCTAGCCCATACACCCACGGCTCGTTTTCCGTTCGGTTCAGAAATCGCCGGCCCTTGGACATGGTCGTGACGGTCTCGGTTATCCCGAGGCGGCTTTGTTGAAGGAAGTCGGCAAACAGACCGGTCTGCTCTCGCGTATCGACGCGGACGAATTTCCCCGCGATATCTTTGAGATGCACGGCCGTGAGATGGATCGCGTCACAATCATTGCTGGCGATGATGGGGCCAATTACTAGACCGCGCCCGAACTCGCGCCTCATCGAAAAACCGACGGCCTCTCCGCCGCGGCGCAAGACGGAGATTGAGGCACCTTCAGAAAGCAATGCGAGCAGCTTCTGTCGGTTGGTTCCAAACGCGCGTTCATCCAGTGTCGCGATCTCTCCGATGTTCGCAGTGGACAGCGAGCTCAATTCACCGGCCAGAGCCGGCACCGGCGGAGGTGGAGAGACGACTTCTCCTTGCCACTGATAGACGATCGCTTCCTTCGTGAACCCCAGTGACAGATACAGATGATAGGCTGCATGGGTTGAGTTGAGGGTCAAATTCCGATCGCCACAGCGCTCGAAAACCTGCTCCATGAGCCAGCGGCCAGTACCTTGTGCCTGGGTTCGGGGCGATGTGATCACCAAGCCAATCGTCGCGAATTCGTGGCTACAGGGAAACCACATCGCGCTGCCGAAGACGCGCCCTATGCCATCCACGGCGACAATGCCGTGGCCCGCGCGGCGTAGGAAATCCCAGTCCTTGGGGCGATGCGGCCAGCCAACCCCGGTCGAGAGCGCGTGAAGTAGCGTCACATCAACGTCGTTGATGTCCTTGGCCATCAATTCAAAGGACTTCACGCGTACCGTTCGTCCCATTTCTCATCCGTTCCGTTGCGGGACTCAAGGCGCACAGCCTCTCGCTCCCCCGGTCTTCTGCTGGGTGCCGCACAAGCCTTCTTTTGCAGCAGCATAGCGCGGAAAGCCAGCAGGTTTCGGCTGTTTGGCAGGCGGTATTCGGAATGTTCCGCCGCAAGCGCAACTTGATTCAGCAGGGAAAGCTCTTGGTTGCGGCCTATCGATATCCGGCGACAGCAGGCAGGTGAGTCCCAGTGAATATTGAAGGCTTCGCTGGATGGCTCGCCGCCTTTCCAGCCCTCAATGGTCGGCCAGGCCGGTCTCAACGCCCAGCATCCCGGGCGAGGACCTGAGAGGACCACGTCGATGGCGTTCCTTTTCAATTCCGATGCTGCTCGGGGGGCAATTTTCCGGCAGGCCTTTGCGCGCGAGCTCCCTGATTTCGAATTCTACCATTCCAGTGACTGCATCGACCCTGAAAAGGTGCAGTACCTGCTGACCTGGAACGCGCCCGATGATGTCTCGCGCTTTCGCAATCTGGAAGTGGTCTTTTCCATCGGTGCAGGGGTCGACCAATTCAAGCCGGAGACCATACCCGACCACGTGAAAATCGTGCGCATGGTTGAAGACGGCATCATACGCCTGATGCAGGAATATGTCGTGCTCGGCGTGCTGACACTCCATCGCGAGATGCTGGCCTATCGGGAGCGGCAGAAAAGCGGCGTTTGGCAAGCGCTGGCATCGTCCCAGGCGACTGATCGGCGTGTTGGCTTCCTGGGCCTTGGCATGCTGGCGCAAGCCGCGATCGATCGCCTGAAGCCGTTTCAATTTCCGCTTGCCGCCTGGAGCCGAAGAAAGAAGGTGGTGGAGGGTGTCACCTGTTTCCATGGCGAGGATCAGCTTGGCAGTTTCCTGCAAGCAACGGATATCCTCGTTTGTCTTCTGCCACTGACCGAGCAAACGAGCGGTATCCTGAATGCAAGGCTGTTCTCGCTTTTGCCAGTGGGAGCGAGGCTGCTGCATGTCGGCCGCGGCCCGCAGCTTGACCAGGATGCGCTCATCGCGGCGCTCGACAGCGGGCACCTTGCAGCGGCCATGCTCGACGTCACCGATCCCGAGCCTCTGCCGGAGAACCATCCACTCTGGTCGCATCAGAAAGTGATCATCACACCGCATATCGCGTCCGTGACGCAGCCGAATACGGCAGCACAATCGGTCATAGAGAACATTCGGCGCCACCGCGCGGGACAGGATCCGATCGGCCTCGTCGATCGAACACTCGGCTACTAGCAGGGAAAATGCCATGTCGCTTCTCGTCACCATCGACACCAATCCGGATTTCGCGCCGAAGAACGCCTTGCCTGTCCCTGAACGGCTCATTTCCGGCAATCCATCCTTTAAGACGTGGGCGCAGGACGCCTCGAAAGGCGAGAAGGTGCTGACCGGCGTCTGGGAAGCAACGCCAGGCGAGACCCATTCCATCAAGGGCACCACCTTCGAGTTCTGCCACATTCTCTCGGGCCTCATCGAAATCGAGGAAAAGGGTGGTGAGACCAGAAGGTACCGTGCCGGCGACAGCTTTGTGATGAAACCCGGCTTCGTCGGCGTTTGGCGCACGATCGAGACCGTGCGAAAGATCTACGTCTGCCATTATGACTGAGACGATGCTGAGGGCAGCATGTTCGAGCGGCCCTCAGAATATTCGACCTCCGGGGCCGCGACTGACCAGATTCAACGCGGCCAGACAGTTCATTCTCAATCAAAAATGCGGCGTGCGGTCGGGTACTGCTCGCATGAGACGGCTTCGTCACGCCACTCGTAAATCAGGCGTTGATCCCGAGGCCGGGCCCGAAGAAGGAGCAAGCTCATGATTGCGTTGAAGGACAAGGATCTGTTTCGCCAGCAAGCGCTGATCAGCGGCGTATGGTGCGATGCGAGCTCGAAAGCCACCGTTGATGTTATCGATCCTGCCAGCCAGGAAGTGCTTGACACCGTCCCCGACATGGGCCGAGACGAGACTAGGGCAGCGATCGACGCAGCGGCGGCTGCGTTCAAGCCTTGGAAGACCAAGTCTCATGCAGAGCGCGCCGCGCTGCTGGAGCGCTGGTATGAGCTGATGCGGCACCATGAACAGGATCTGGCGCTGCTGCTGACGCTGGAACAGGGCAAGCCGCTTGCTGAATCGCTCGGAGAGATCCGTTATGGCGCATCCTTCGTCAAATGGTTCGCGGAAGAGGCCCGCCGCATCAACGGATCCACAATCCCCGCGCCTACGGTCGATCGCCGCATTCTGGTGCTGAAAGAACCGGTAGGCGTCTGCGGGATCATCACGCCCTGGAATTTCCCCAACGCGATGATCACACGGAAGGTGGCACCCGCGCTTGCTGCGGGCTGCACTGTCGTCATCAAACCATCCGAATTTACGCCTTTTTCGGCTCTCGCCATCGCTGTTCTGGCTGAGCGCGCCGGAATCCCGGCGGGCGTGATCAATATCGTGACGGGCATGCCGTCGGAGATCGGCACGGAGCTGATGGCCAACGAAACTGTCCGCAAGATCTCGTTCACCGGATCGACCCGGGTCGGCGCGTTGCTGATGAAAGGTGCCGCCGACAACATCAAGAGGCTGAGCTTCGAGCTCGGTGGCAACGCGCCATTCATCGTCTTTGACGATGCCGATCTCGACCGGGCCATCGAGGGTGCGATTGCGTCAAAATTCCGTAATGGCGGACAGACCTGCGTCTGCTGCAATCGCATTCTCGTGCAATCCGGCATTTACGACGCCTTCGCACAGAAGCTCGCCGGCCGGGTCGCGAAAATGAAGGTCGGTGCCGGTACGGAAGAGGGAGTTGCCATCGGGCCGATGATCAACGGTGCTGCGATCGAGAAGATCAAGCGGCACGTCGCGGACGCCCTGAACAAGGGCGCAAAGATCATCTCGGAGAGCGAGGCCGTGCCCGAAGGTCGGCAATATGCCCGGCCCCTCGTGCTCGGTGGCGCGACGACCGAGATGCTGCTCGCTTCAGAAGAGACCTTCGGGCCGGTCGCACCGCTTTTCCGGTTCGAGACCGAGGACGAGGCGATTGCAATTGCAAACAGTACGCCATTCGGTCTTGCGGCGTATTTCTACACCGAAAACCTCAAGCGTTCCTGGCGTGTTGCCGAAGCGCTGGAGTTCGGCATGGTCGGCCTGAACACCGGTCTGATTTCGACTGAGGTTGCGCCGTTCGGTGGCGTCAAGCAGTCGGGCCTCGGACGTGAGGGATCCCAGTTGGGGATCGAGGAATATCTCGAGGTCAAGGCGCTTCATGTCGGCGGCCTGGACTGAGCGGTCCATCGTATCTGCATCTGAACAAGAAAAGGGGGCGGTCGAACCGCCCCCTTTTTCGTCCCAAAGCAAGTCTGAAACGCGGTGAAAGGCCGGATACGCATTCACGCGCTTTTGCGCAGGGGCGCCAATCCGACTGCCGCAGCCAGCCCGTCGATGCCGGCGACCTCGGTGTATTCATAGAAGGGATTTGCGGGCTCGTGACCGCGGTTCACCCAGACCTTGCTCTTGATGCCCAAGTCGTAGGCCGTCATCAGGTCGTAGCGGAAGGACGAGGAGACGTGGGTAATGTCTTCCGGGCCGCAGCCCAGCTTGTCAAACATGTACTCAAAGCCCTTCATATGCGGCTTGTAGGCACCGGTTTCCTCGGCCGTGATGACCGTGTGGAAGGGAGCGCCGAGTTTGTCCACGTTCGACATGATGAGGTTCTTCATCGAATTGGACAGGATGACCAGCGGGATTTCCTTTGCAACCCGAGCCAGGCCGGCCGGAACGTCGGGATGCGGACCCCATGTCGGCACCTCCTGATAGATCCGCTCGGCGTGCTCCGGCCGGAATGCAATGCCGTTGCGCTTGCAGGCGCGCTCCAGCGCATTGTGGACGACGTCGAGATAGGGCTTCCACGCGCCGAGAACCTCGTCCAGGCGATAGGCCGAAAAGTCCTTGATGAGCTTTGCCATCGCCGCAGCCGAAAGCTCCGCACCATAGATTCGCGTCGCCGCGCCGGCCATGTCGAAATTGGTCAGCGTGCCATAGCAGTCGAAGGTGATATATTTGGGTCTGAACGTCGCCATAGCTCCAATCCTTGCGATCTCACGCACCGCTTGCCGGTACGACACGCATCCTAACGAGGAACCAGCAAGACAAAGCGCCGATCTCTCGGCGATCGGGAGCAGATTGTGTCGTAGCGCATCGAAGCCATGGCAGAGAGTTGCGCGACGAGGGCGCTCACCTCGTTCAGCCTCAATGCCACGCCGTTCCATGCCGGCATAAGATGCCGCGGCGGTGCTCAATCAAAGTCAAAATGCCCTCCCTCCATCTCCAGCCTGGGAGCAAGTGCTGTCTTGGTCATCCTACGTTGAGTGCGAAAACATCGGGGTGACCGCACAAACACTGCGGTTGATCTGGAGGACGACATGTTGAGCAACTCGCTGACTGAGCTCGATCGCGCGCATCTGATTCATCCGGTTTCATCCTATCGCAGCCACGAGGCGGCCGGCGTTCGCGTGCTGAAGTCAGGAAAGGGCGCGACGCTGACCGACGTCTCGGGACGTCAATTGCTGGACGGCTTCGCCGGCCTGTGGTGTGTCAATGCGGGCTACGGACAGGACAGCATCGTTGAAGCGGCGACGAGGCAGCTCCGCGAGCTGCCTTATGCGACGGGCTATTTCGGGTTGGGCTCGGACCCGGCCATCCGTTTGGCCGCAAGGCTGGCTGAATTGGCGCCTGGCGACCTGAACCATGTCTACTTCACCTTGGGTGGCTCCGATGCCGTCGACAGCACGATCCGGTTCATTCGGTACTATTATCATGCCAAGGGGACGCCGCAGAAGGACCAGTTCATTTCCGTCGAATCTGGCTACCATGGATCGTCGACGGCAGGGGCCGGCTTGACCGCGCTGCCGGCCTTTCATGCAGGCTTCGGAGTGCCATACGACTGGCAGCACAAAATCCTGTCGCACTACGTCTATCGCAATCCTGTCGGCTCCCATCCCCAGGCGATTATTGCGGCGTCGGTCGCAGCTCTGCGGGCCAAGATCGCCGAGCTCGGAGCCGAGCGCGTTGCCGCCTTCTATGTCGAGCCGATACAGGGCTCGGGGGGCGTCCTCGTTCCGCCGCCGTCCTGGCTGAAGGCCATGCACGCTGTTTGCAAGGAGCACGACATTTTGTTCGTTGCCGATGAGGTCATCACCGGCTTTGGCCGTGTCGGTCCGCTCTTCGCCTGTGAAGACGATGACGTCGTGCCTGACCTCATGACCACGGCAAAAGGCCTGACCTCGGGCTATGTGCCGATGGGGGCGGTTCTGATGTCCGACCGCGTCTATAACACCATTGCAGACGGCGCCGGCAAAGCGGCCGTCGGCCATGGCTACACCTATTCCGCACATCCCGTCAGCGCAGCCGTCGGGCTCGCATGCCTGGACCTTTACGAAAACGGCCTGCTGGAAAACGGCCGGAAGGCTGGGCATCGTCTCATGGAAGGGCTTCGCGCGCTTGCCGACCATCCGCTCGTCGGCGATGTCAGGGGGCGCGGCATGCTGGCTGCGATCGAGCTTGTGACGGACAAGCAACGCAAGACGCCCCTGCCGGCGGAAGCCGACGCCGCGCGCCGCATTTTCGACCGGGCATGGGGCAACGGCCTCGTCATCCGCGCCTTCGCGCAAGGGGTGCTGGGCTATGCGCCGCCGTTGTGCTGCACCGATGCGGACATTGACGCCATCATCGAACGTACAAGGGCCACGCTCGACCAGACGCTCGAAGACAAGGACGTTCGCGCGGCTATGAAAGGTTAATCGCTGCGCCCGTTTGTCAGCTATTGAATATGCTTTCGAGCGGCAGATGGGATTTCACGATCGGCGACTTCAGCACGACGAAACTGAAGTATTTATCGATGCCGATATCCAACTCGACCAGACGCTCCATCACCGCCTGGTATTCGCTGATCCCTGCCGTGATGAATTTGACGAGATAGTCGTACCCGCCTGAAACGAGATGGCACTCGACAACGGAATCGATTTTTTCAATCGTCGTGAGAAAGCGCGCGAAATCGATCTGCCGATGATTCTTGAGGGTGATCTCAGCGAAGACGGTTAGAGTTTGTCCGAGCTTGGCAACATCGATCTGGGCGGAATAGCCGGTAATGAAGCCCTCCGACTGGAGCCTTTTGACGCGCATCAGGCACGGACTCGGGGAAAGGTTTATCAGCTCTGCGAGCTCGACGTTGGAAATCCGCCCGTTCTTTTGCAGCTCGCATAAAATCCTGATGTCGATCTTATCAAGCTTCATCGCAATGCCATGAGATGCGGGGCGACAACGGCGTCAGGGATTGGAGGCTTCAGCGTCATAAGCACTGTCATAGCATCAACCTGCATCTTTTCCCATCGGGCAACTGCTTTCAGAACTCGGCGACTTTGCCCCAAGCGCCCATTTTCAGCCGCTCCGGCCTATAGGGGCGCGGATCGACGATCGGTTCGCGGCCGGTGATGAGGTCGGCGATCATATGTCCCGCGCCGGGGCCTATGCCGAAGCCGTGGCCGCTGAACCCCGCGGCGAGGATGAAGCCGGGAATCGATTCAACTTCACCGATTGCGGGGATGCCGTCTGGCGTGCTGTCGATGTAGCCGGCCCAGACATTTGAGATCGCAAGGCGCCCGAGTTCCGGCACGAGTTTGCTGGCTCGTCGATAAGTCAGCCGAATCTGCCTCATGTCGGGGCGAGGATCGAGCGTGCGGTTCAGCTCCATCGGGGTCACCTGATCGAGCCGCCATTTCGCGAGGGATTCATGACCTTGCCGCAAGCCCTCGAAGGCCCCAGGGCTAAGACTTCGCCACCGGCGGGCGAACATTGGCAGGAATTCGCGGCCGAACCTGAACTGCTGCGGCGTTGGATCAACTCGCGCGCGCCCGCTGATTGCCAACGTGTATCCGCCATTGCCGCGTCGCGTAGCCGACACCAGCCCGGCGTACAGGGCATCAGGCAGGCCAACAGCACCAGGAGCCACGGCGAGAATGGACTGGCGCACGGATGCCTGAGGGAAGCGAATTCCAAGCTGGTTGCAGAACGACGATGCCCATGCACCTCCTGCCATGACGACCGTCGTCGTCCGGATCGTACCTGCTTCGGTCACGACTCCGCTGACTCGGCCGCCACTGAGCTCCAGGCCGCGCGCCGCGCATTGCTGGTGCACTGTGCCGCCCGCCGCTGTGATCGCGCGTGCGGCGATGGGCACCGCCTTTGAGGTATCTGCCGTCCCGTCGGTTGGAGAGAAGACACCACCTTTCCACTTGCGACCCGTCGTCTTGCCTCGCTCGCTTGCCTCTTCCGAACTCAACATGTGCGTCGTAACGCCGACGGTCCGGGCGAAGTCGCGCCATTTTGCCCAGCCGGCCAGCTCATTTTCATCGTTCGACAAATACAACAGGCCGCAGCGGCGAAAGCCCGTATCCTCGCCGGTCTCCTGGGCAACGCGCTCCCAGAGATCGAGGCTCTTGGTTGCGATTGGCAACTCGCGCGCATCGCGGTTCTGTTGGCGGCACCATCCCCAGTTGCGGCTGGATTGCTCGGCGGCGACGCGACCCTTTTCAAGCAGTGCGACCTTGAGGCCTCGACGTGCCAGGTAATAGCTCGTGAACACGCCAACCACTCCGCCGCCGATGACGACGACGTCGGCCTCCCGAGGCAGTGTCGGACTGGAATCAATATGCATGAGCGGCGCGCTCATTGGGCGATAATCTCCGGTGAGGGCTGTATTGTATCCGCGGAGGTACGGCAGACACGCCGCGGACTTTCAGGCTCGGGCGGCATATCCTGCGGTTTGTTGCTTTTGGCAAAGGCAATTGTTGCGAGGATACGTCGCTTGCACGGCCAATCGTAGGTGAGGAAATCGACGGATAGTCTCTGCAATCGGATCGGCCCTCGTCGTCAGCAGGGATGCCCAACCCGGTACCGCGTCGGGAGCCCCGGCGGCGCAGACCGAAATGCCAAATCGACCTTCGTTTTTAGAACTTCGTGCTGCCTATCCGCCGCGTTTCGGCGACTCCGGGATGATTGAAGCAGTCAGAATTGTGAATACCGGATCAATGTCGATCAACGGCAAAAATGCAAAAGGTGACGCGCGATGGGCCTTGTCAGGGAGGAGACCTTTGCCGAAGCGATCGAACCGGGCGCCAATGGAAGCCTCTCGGACCTCGATTCATCGTTCGAGCTCTCCATTCGACTGATCGCCCGTGCTCACCTCTGAATCATGTCGTATTCACCGCGCGGAGAATGGCAGAATGAGCGACGAGTTGTTGACCTGTCCGAGCGTCGCGGCGGTAAAAGAGGCCGAAGAGCCGATCCGCAACGGGATCACGGGACGCGCTTGAAAGGGGAGAATGTTCAAATGACCTCTGCCCCCCAGCCTGTAGCCTCGGACGATGTGGCACTCGCGGTCCGCGACCTGACCGTGAGCTTGCCGACGGGCATGGAGCGGGCGCACGCGGTCGAGAACGTCTCCTTCGAACTGAAGCGCGGTCAGATTCTGTGCATCATCGGGGAATCAGGATCAGGCAAGTCGGTCACAGCCAACGCGATCATGGGGCTCTTGCCCAGGTCGATCCGCGTGTCCTCGGGAGCGATCCGTCTGGAAGGGATGGATCTGGTAGGACTGTCGTCGGACAAGCTGCGCGACCTCCGCGGCCGTGTCGTGTCCATGGTCTTTCAAGATCCGCTCTCCGCGCTCAATCCGTTGATGACCGTGGGCGCGCAGATCGAGGAAGTGATGGCGGCACACGGCGTGGCTACGCCGAAACCTCGTCGCAGCCGCGCCATTGAATTGCTGACTGAGGTGGGCCTGCCGGATCCACCGCTCATGTATCATCAGTATCCGTTCCGGCTCTCGGGTGGGCAGCGACAGCGGGTGATGATCGCCATGGCTCTGGCTCTCGAGCCTGCGATCCTGATTGCGGACGAGCCGACCACCGCGCTCGACGTGACGACCCAGGCACAAATTCTGCAATTGATCCGCGACATTCAACGCCGCAAGGGAATGAGCGTGATGTTCATTACCCATGACTTCGGAGTTGTGGCGGAGATTGCCGATTCCGTTGTGGTGATGGAGAAGGGGCATTGCGTGGAGCAGGGGAGCGCCGAGCAGGTGCTGAAATCCCCGAGCCATCTCTACACGCGCCGCCTGATCGCGGCCGTGCCGCATCTGACGGGCAAGGACCGCGTTCCCGCGGAAGCTGCGGCTACGTCCTCCATTCTGACGGTCGAATGTCTGGTCAAGACCTACCGCAGCGGCAGTGCACTGTTCGGTAGGCAGCGGATCGTACCCGCGGTCAATGGCGTGTCGTTTGACCTTTCGCCGGGACGCACGCTCGGCGTTGTCGGCGAAAGCGGCTCCGGCAAATCATCGCTCGGGCGACTGTTGATCAAGCTCCTCGACAGCGACAGCGGCACCATCCTGTTCGAGGGGCGCGATATTGCCCGGCTTTCCGAAGCCGAGTTTCGGCCGCTTCGGCCGAAGATCCAAATGATTTTCCAGGATCCTTTTGCCTCGCTCAATCCGCGATCAACGGTCGGGAAAATTCTGACGGTTGGCCCGATTGCGCATGGAGTGCCTCGCAAGGAAGCATGTGAGCAGGCGCGAGAACTCCTGGCCCATGTCGGCCTGGATGCAGGAACCTTCGATCGTTATCCCCACGAGTTCTCGGGTGGCCAGCGACAGCGCATCGGAATAGCCCGGGCGCTGATGTTCAAACCGAAGCTGTTGATCGCGGACGAAGCGGTTTCTGCGCTCGACGTATCGATCCAGGCGCAGATCTTGAAGCTGCTGGACCAGGTTCAGCGGGAGACCGGCGTATCGATGGTCTTCATCACGCATGATTTGCGCGTGGCCAGCCAGATCTGCGATGAAATCGCGGTCATGCATCGAGGGCAGATCGTCGAGTACGGACCGCCGTCGCAGATCTTCCTGAATCCAAAATCCGCTTACACGCGCGAACTTGTCGCTGCCATCCCCGGCGAGCAGCCAAGCAGCGCCCGCGCCATTGGAAGCCAATCGACACTTGCCGGACATAGCCACTAATGAGGAGGCGTCATGACTGAAGCTCAGACTGCATCGATCTATTCGCGGCGTAGCGCACTCCAGTTGATGATCGCCGGCGCAGCCGGCCTCGCCGGATCAAATCCGTTCGGCAAGCCTGCCTTCGCGCGCAACTCTGCGGCAAAGCCGACCGGCCGCGTGATCGTCGGGCTCGGACAAGAGCCGACCGTCTTCAATCCGTTGATGGTCCACATCGAAGTCGACGATGGCGTGCATTTCTCGGTCTTCGATGCGCTCTTCCGTATCGATCCTCAAGGCGTCATTCAGCCCAACATTGCTGCGGAAGTACCGGACCAAAAGAACGGCGGCATTTCGGAAGACGGCCTTAAATGGCGAGTTCGTTTGCGTGACGATGTCCGCTGGCACGACGGTACGCCTTTCAGTGCCGAGGACGTGAAGTTCACCCTCGAACTGATCGTGAACCCCAATTTCCGGGCTTGGCGTACATCCGGCCATAGTCTCGTGCGCGATATCAAGGTGATCTCGCCCACTGAAATCTCGTGGCGAATGGAAGAGGCCTTTGCGCCATATTTGTCGTTCCTGACCGAAACCTTCATCGTGCCGAAGCACATCCTCGAGAAGGAGGCCAATCCGAACAGCGCTGCCTTCAACCAGGCGCCCGTCGGCACTGGGCCGTTCAAGTGGGGCCAGCGGGTCGCCGGCGATCACCTCGAGCTCGTGGCGAACCCTGACTATTTTGGAGAAGGACCTCATATCGAGAGGCTGGTCTTCAAATACATTCCCGACCTCACCGTTCTGTACACGCAGTTCAAGAGCGGTGACATTGATCTCGTCGGTCAACCCTACATCACGCCTGATCATTATGGGGAAGCCAAGACGCTGCCGAACCGCGTGGTGACGCTCGTCCCAAGGACCTCGTTCGAATCCTTCTACCTGAACCTCGAGCGCCCGCAGTTCAAGGAGCTTGCCGTTCGCGAGGCGCTTTACGCGGCGATCGACAAGGAGGCGATCATCCAGGGGCTGTATTACGGAGTGCCGACCCCGACAGAGACGTTCATGCCGCGGCAGTCCTACTTCTTCAACGCCAATCTGCCCCTGCACCAATTCGACGTGAATCGCGCCGGCAAGATCCTCGATCAGGCCGGCTGGGCAAAGGGCGCGGATGGCATTCGTGCCAAGAACGGCGTTCGCCTGTCCTTTACCAATTCGACCACGTCCGGCGATCCCCTTCGTGAACAGGTGCAGCAGTTCCTGCAGCAGAGCTTTGCGCAGCTCGGCGTCGAGATGAAGATATCGAACCTGCCCGCCGCCGTGATGTGGGGCGATTTTTGGGTGCAATCGCAGTTTGATTCCGTGATCGTCGGCAGCTCCTATCTGATTGGCGCCGACCCTGATGTCACCAATCGCCTACACTCGCGTTCGATCGCAGCGAAGGGCGGTCGCGGCTCGAACACTGCGCAATACGCAAATCCGGAGATTGATGCCCTGCTCGATAAGGGCGCACGCAGCTTCGATCCGGAAGCGCGACGTCCCATCTACTTCCGCATACAGGAAATCGTGCGCCGCGATTTGCCATTCCTGCCTCTGTATCAGAACAACTCGGTCGAAGGTCTCAAGAAGGGGATCAACGGCTTCGTGCCGAACGGCAATACGCGCACAGAATCCTGGAATGCTCTGGCCTGGTATTGGGCGAGCTGACGTGCTGCCGGCCGAGGCCCGTGTGGCCGAGGTCGGCGCGGAGTGGTGCTGCAACGCCAACATGGTGACTCGAATGTCCGGGTTCCTGCTCAATCGTCTCTCGCAGAGCATCGTGCTGCTGGTGATCGTCTCGATCATCGGCTTCACGGTTCTCAATCTCATGCCGGGCGGTCCTCTGGCGCAGTTCGGGCTCGATCCCGGCATGTCCCAGCAGGACGTGCAGCGACTGACAGCGCAACTGGGGCTGGACCGGCCCCTGTGGATTCAATATCTCGACTGGGCCTGGCGGCTGGTTCGGGGCGACTGGGGGCACTCGTTCCGTGACGGCTCTTCGGTGCTAGCGGTGATTGGCCGACATCTCCTGGCGACGCTGCTGCTGATGGGCACATCCACTGCCTTGGCGATCGCGGCCGGCACGTGGATCGGAATCCGCGGCGCCACCCACCGCTATTCGCTCTTCGACTACTGCGCGACAATCGGCGCCATGGTGGCACTGTCTGTCCCGACCTTCTGGTTCGGCTTGATCGGCATCTACATCTTCACTCTAAAGCTCGGCTGGGTGCCCGCAGGCAACATGTATGCGATCGGCGACGGCTCGGTGCTGGACTATCTTCACCATCTGATCTTGCCGAGCCTGGTGCTGTCGCTCGTTCATGTCGCCGTCTGGAGCCGCTATATGCGCACGGCGACACTCGATGCGCTCAGTCAGGATTTCGTCAAGACGGCCCGGGCCAAGGGCGTGAGCGAGCGGCGTATCCTGCTGAAGCATGTCGTCGGCAATGCCCTGTTGCCGATGATCACGCTGGCAGGGATGCAGCTGCCCAGCATTCTGACCGGCGCATTGGTCACCGAGACCGTGTTCACGTGGCCCGGAATGGGCCGGCTGTTTCTCGATAGCCTCGGCTACAGCGACTATCCGGTGGTGATGGGACTGCTGATCTTCTCGGCCATCCTGGTCCTGCTGGGCAACCTGATCGCCGACATCGTCATCGCCACCGTCGACCCGCGCATTCGCCTGGGCTGAGCCTGCCGTACTCACGCCCGTTACAGGAGGCAAGACATGACCGCTATCGTCGCACACTCAGTTCCGGCTCGCTGGTGGCATAGCCGTGCGGTGTACCGCTTCATGCGCCATCATCTGGCCCTCGTTGGGATCGCGATGATCACGCTGCTTGTGCTGGCGTGTGCCATCGGTCCCTATGCCTTGCCCTACGATTCGCTCCACATCGACCTGCGCGCCCGCTTTGCTCCGCCCCTGGCAGGCAACCATTACTTGGGCACGGATCCCTTGGGGCGTGACCTCGCCGTGCGGCTGTTGATGGCCGGTCGCGTCTCGCTGGCGGTGGGATTCTCCGCGATGTTGCTGTCGACGTTGATCGGTACGCTCGTCGGCGTGACAGCCGGCTATCGTGGAGGCTGGATCGGGGCGGCACTGATGCGGACGGTGGATGGCTTCCTGTCCTATCCCTCGATCTTCCTCGTCCTGGCGTTGGCCGCAACGCTGCGGCCGAACCCGGTGATGATCACCGTGATCATTGCCGTCACGAGCTGGATGGAGACTGCGCGAATCGTCGAGGCCGAGGTCCGTTCGCTGCGCGAGCGCGAGTTCGTCCAGGCTGCGCGCATGGTCGGGCTTAGCAGGGCGCACATCATGTTCCGCGAGATCCTCCCTAATGCCATGGGCCCCATCATCGTCGCCGCAAGCTTGGCGGTCGCCCGCGCGATCCTTCTGGAAGCCTATATCAGCTTCCTCGGCTACGGCATCCAGCCGCCGCTGCCGAGCTGGGGCAACATGCTCAACGGCGCCCAGCAATATCTGGCCAGTGCTCCATGGCTCGCCATCATTCCCGGTGCCGCGATCACGATCGCCGTGACGAGCTTCAACTTCATCGGCGATGGGCTGCGAGATGCCCTCGACGTACGAAACGACAATTTTTGATCAATGTGAGCCAAGCCGCGGCTGAACATAGGTATCATAAGAGAAGCACACGCCATGTACGCGCCGAGAGTTGACGAGAAGGCGACGCCCTACTGGTGGGAAGCCGCGCCGCTTAAGCCTCCGCCTTTGCAGCCAATAGCCAAGAAGCTCGACGTGCTGATCGTGGGCGCGGGCTATGCCGGCCTCTCGGCCGGTCTGGTGCTGGCGCGCGAAGGACGCTCCGTTGCTGCGTTCGATGCGATGGATCCGGGAGAGGGAGCTTCTACGCGCAACGGCGGCATCACCAGCGGATCCATTCGGCCGGATTTCGCGACGCTCACGCGGCGGTTCGGGGAGGAGAGGGCGCTGGCTGTCGAGGCCGAAGGCAAGAGCGCACGCGAATTCCTGTACGATTTCATCAAGACGGAACGGCTTGCCTGCGACTTTCAGCCGGTCGGACAGTTCAAAGGCGCGTTTGGCTATGAACAATACGAATCCATGGCGCGGACCGCGGAAAGGCTCGCGAAGAGGCTGGGGATCGAGGCTTATGCAGTTCCTTATGCCGAGCAGCGAAAGTACATCGGCACGGATGTCTATCGCGGCGGCACGGTTCGAATGGACATCGGCGGACTGCACCCGGCCAAATTCCACGCCGAACTCCTGCGGGTCGCGCTCGGTTCCGGATTGACAGTCCACGCGCGGACGCCCGTGATCTCGATCGAAAAAGACGGTGCTGGATTCCGTGTCGTCACCGCGGCCGGTCCGTTGCAGGCGCGCCAGGTGCTGGTTTGTACCAACGGCTACACCGATGGTGCCGCGCCCTTCCTGCGCCGCAGGCTGGTCCCGGTCCGCAGCCGGATCATTGCGACCGAAGAGCTTGCGCCCGAGGTCATGACGCGGCTGATGCCCAAACTGATGACGATCACCGAGAACAGGGAGGTCGGCTTCTATTACCGGCCTTCGCCGGACGGCAAACGCATTCTGCTTGGTGGCCGCGACAGCTCCCGCGTCGGCGATCCAGTCTCCCCGAAGCTGCTCTTGCGCAAGGGCCTGATCAATCTGTTTCCGGAACTGGAGAGCGTTCGCCTCTCGCACAGCTGGTTCGGCAACGTGGCGATGAACCGCGACATGATTCCCCGCATCTTCGACGAGAACGGCATCGTCTACGCCACCGGTTTTTGCGGCTCGGGCGTCGTTTGGGCTCCATGGATCGGCATGCATGCGGCCCACAAGCTCATGGGCCATGAGGAGCGAGCACGCACGGCCTTTGACTTCCGCCCTCCCGCCTTCATCCCGTTCTATCGAGGCAATCCCTGGTTCATGCCTGCCTTCATCCAGACTTATCGCATGCGTGATCGGATCGCGCTGTGGCGTGCCAGCCGCTGATGGCTGATATCACCGCATCCAACTAGCGGCATGGCCGCCTAAAGAAGAGAAACGATGCACTACGTCTCCACGCGCGGCCAATTGGGTCGCAAGCAGTTCTGCGAGATATTGCTCGAGGGGCTCGCGCAGGATGGCGGGCTCTACGTTCCCGAGAGCTACCCTCGCGTGGACAGTGCTACGCTGAAGGCGTGGCGTGGCTTGCCGTACTCCAGCCTGGCTTTCGAAATCCTGTCGCTCTATGTCAGCGACATCCGGCCTGCTGACCTGAAGACAATCTGTGAGAAAACCTACACCGAGGAAGTGTTCGGAAGCCCTGATATCGCGCCGCTGCGAAAGCTTGAGCCAGGGCTTTACCTGCAAGGCCTGTCGAACGGTCCGACGCTGGCGTTCAAGGATATGGCCATGCAGTTGCTCGGCAATCTGCTCGAGTACGAATTGCGCCGCCGACAGAAGAATTTGAATATTCTTGGCGCGACCAGTGGCGACACCGGGAGCGCGGCGGAATATGCCATGCGCGGCAAGAAGGGTGTGCGGGTGTTCATGCTATCGCCCCGCGGGCGGATGAGCGCCTTTCAACAAGCCCAGATGTTCAGCCTCCAGGACGAGAACATCCACAACATCGCGATAGACGGCGTGTTCGACGACTGCCAGGACATCGTCAAACGCGTGTCAGGCGACCTGGAGTTCAAGCGGCAGTACAACATCGGAGCCGTCAATTCGATCAACTGGGCGAGGTTGGTGGCCCAGGTCGTCTATTACTTTTCCGGTTACCTGCAAACGTTCGAAACGGCGCCGGAAGGCGTGAGCTTTACCGTGCCTTCAGGAAACTTCGGCAACATCTGCGCTGGTCATGTTGCTCGCATGATGGGGCTTCCGATATCCCGTTTGGTCCTTGCGACCAACGAAAACGACGTGCTCGACGAGTTCTTCCGCACCGGCATCTATCGCGTTCGAAGCCACGCGAACACGCTGGAAACGTCAAGCCCCTCCATGGACATTTCCAAGGCCTCCAATCTCGAGCGTTTCGTGTTCGACCTCCTCGGTCGCGACGCTGGTCGGACCAAACTATTGTTTGAGGATCAACTCAGGGAACGAGGGGCTTTCGATCTAAGCGGAGATCCCTGCTTCGCCGATGCGGCAGCCCGTTTCGGCTTCCGCAGCGGCAGGAGCGCCCATGCCGATCGGCTGGCAACGATCCGTGATACGTGGGGGCGCTACGAGACCATGATCGACCCACACACTGCAGATGGTGTGACGGTCGCGCATATGCACGGTTCCCGCGGGGAGCCGATGATCGTGCTCGAAACTGCCCTGCCGATCAAATTCGCTGCGACGATCAAGGAAGCGTTGGGCCGCGAGCCGGACCGTCCAGCGCGGTTCGATGGCATCGAAGACTTGCCGAAACGGGTCAAGACCCTTCCTGCGGACGCACAGGCGGTAAAGAACTACATCGCGCACATTGTGCAGGCCTCCTGAGCGGACAAACCGGGAACTGTTGCGCCATGGCCGTTTTTACCGAATTATCATTCGACGAGGTGACAGCGTTCTTTCGAGCTCTGGGACTCGCCGCGCCTCGTTCCCTTCGTGGGATTACCGGGGGAATCGAGAACACGAACTACTTCGTCGATACGGATGGCGAGACCTATGTGCTCACCTTGTTCGAGTGTCTCACATTCGAGCAACTGCCGTTTTACCTTCACTTCATGAAGCATCTTGCGGTGCGCGGCATGCCCGTGCCGGATCCGGTTGCTGACGCTCATGGCGTGATCCTTCACTCCCTGAGGAAGCGACCCGCGGTGGTCGTCAACAGGCTACCTGGTGCAAGTGAAACACAGCCAACGGCCGCCCATTGCAGTTCCGTCGGGGAGTGCCTGGCCCGCCTGCACCTCGCCGGAAGTGATTACCCACGACGCCAGGTCAATCCGCGCGGCCTTCAATGGTGGAACGAGGTCATGCCGGCGCTCGGTCGCTACGTATCCGCCGGACAGCACTCGCTGCTCTCGACTGAATTGACCTTCCAGAACGAACTCGCTTTGTCCTCGACCTACAGGCAACTCCCCAGAGGGCCGGTCCACGCCGATCTCTTCCGCGACAACGTGTTGTTCGAGAAGGCGCGCCTGTCCGGCGTCATTGATTTCTATTTCGCGGGATGTGACACGTTTCTGTTTGATATAGCAGTGTGCCTCAACGACTGGTGCGTCGATGGCCTCACCCGCCGCCACAATGTCGAGCGAGCCGCCGCTTTCCTGGGTGCGTATGAGAGCGCCCGGCCGCTGACTTCCTCCGAACACAAGCTGCTTCCTGCGATGCAGCGCGCTGCGGCATTCCGGTTTTGGCTGTCGCGCCTCTGGGATGTGCATTTGCCTCGGCAGGCTGCCGTCCTCAAGCCGCATGATCCCAGCCACTTCGAGCGCATCTTGATCATGCTCCGGGGAGAGTTCGCATTATCATGATCGTGCAATTTGCGGCAGCGAGGATGGGGATACAATGGCGCCGATCCTAGAAGGTAGGATTCGCGAGCTTCTTTCGCAGATCCAGGCGGAGGGCCTCTACAAGCGCGAGCGGGTCATCACGAGCGCCCAGGCCGGTCGAATCAGTGTCGTTTCGCAGTCCTCCGAGCGCGAGCTCGTCAATCTTTGCGCCAACAACTATCTGGGTCTCGCGGATCATCCCGAAATCATCGCAGCCGCAAAGCGAGGCCTGGATGAGTTCGGGTTTGGCATGGCATCCGTGCGCTTCATCTGCGGTACGCAAACCCTGCACCGCGAACTCGAGCGCACGATCGCTCGCTATCTGGACAAGGATGACGCCATCCTGTTCGCGGCCTGCTTCGACGCCAATGGCGGGGTCTTCGAGCCGCTTCTGGAGGCCGACGACGCCATCATTTCAGATTCTCTCAATCACGCCTCCATTATCGACGGCGTGCGTCTCTGCAAAGCGAGGCGCTACCGCTTCGCCAACGGCCACATGAACGAGCTTGAGGATCGGCTCAAGGAGGCGGACAGGGACGGAGCCCGGTTCAAATTGATCGCCACGGACGGCGTGTTCTCGATGGACGGATATGTGGCCAAGCTCCCCGCCATTTGCGGCTTGGCCGAGAGGTACGGCGCCGCCGTCATAGTAGATGACTGCCATGCCACCGGTCATCTCGGCGAAGGCGGCCGTGGCACGCCGACGCTGACAGGCACATGCCGGCAGGTCGATATCGTCACGGGAACGCTCGGCAAGAGCCTGGGTGGCGCGATGGGGGGCTTTGTTGCGGCGTCACGACCCATTGTTGATCTGCTTCGACAGCGGGCGCGCCCCTATCTCTTCTCCAACAGCCTCGCTCCGGCCGTGGCGGCGGGATCGATCAAGGCGATCCAGATCGCGGAAACAGCAGACGACCGGCGGCAGCTTCTCACTGCGCATACGCAGCGCTTTCGGTCGGGCTTGGAGAAGGCGGGATTCGAACTGCTCGCGGGAGAAACGCCAATCATTCCAGTCATGCTGCACGACGCGCGCCTCGCGCAGGATATGGCAACCGCGCTGGATGAACGCGGCATCTACGTCGCCGCGTTCTTCTATCCCGTTGTCCCCAAGGGAAAGGCCCGGATCAGGACACAGATGTCTGCCGCGCTGAGCGAAAAGGACGTTGAACTGGCCGTCGACGCTTTCACCGACGCCGGCAAAGCGCTTGGCGTGATTTGATGATTACAAAGGTGCTCTCATGAAAGCTCTTGTCAAAGCAGCCCCTGAACCCGGGCTCTGGCTCGACGAACGGGGGATTCCGCAGATCGGGCCGGATGACGTCCTCATCAAGGTCAACAAGACCGGGATTTGCGGGACGGATATCCACATCTACGCTTGGGATGAGTGGGCGCAGCGGACCGTCCCTGTCCCGATGGTCGTCGGCCATGAATATGCAGGTGAGATCGCTGAGGTAGGCGCGAACGTCACGAAGTTCGCGATTGGGCAGCGGGTTTCGGGTGAGGGCCATGTTGTCGGTATGAGCAGCCGAGCTGCGCGAGGAGGGCGGTTTCACCTGGATCCTGAAACCAAGGGGATCGGTGTCAATATTCCCGGAGCTTTTGCCGAATATCTGCGTTTGCCCGCCTTCAATGTCGTGCCGCTCCCTGATGCGATCGATGACGAGATCGGGGCCATCCTCGATCCGCTCGGCAACGCCGTTCACACAGCATTGTCGTTCGACCTCGTCGGCGAGGATGTGCTCATCACCGGAGCAGGCCCAATTGGCATCATGAGCGCCGCAGTTGCCCGACATGCCGGCGCTCGGCACGTCGTGATTACCGACGTCAATCCGCATCGTTTGGCATTGGCATCTGATGTCGCTGACGTCGTTCCTGTCGACGTGAGCAATGAAGATCTTCGGTCCGTGACGCAGCGTCTCGGCATGAAGGAAGGGTTCGATGCGGGGCTGGAGATGAGCGGTGCGCCGGCCGCGTTCGACCAAATGGTCGAAAATCTGGTGATGGGCGGCAAGATCGCCATGCTTGGTATCCCTGCTCGGCCCGCGACCGTCGACTGGACCAAGCTTGTCTTCAAGATGCTCACCGTCAAGGGAATCTACGGGCGGGAGATGTTTGAGACCTGGCATAAGATGCTGGCAATGCTCGAAAGCGGTCTCGACGTCCGTAAAATCATAACGCACCGCCTGCCTGTCACAGAGTTCAAGGCTGGATTTGAGATCATGCGCACCGGCGACTGCGGCAAGATCGTCCTGGACTGGAAGGCGTGAATACGCCCTTCGAGTGTGCGTCTGCCGCGGACAGCAGATTGATCCTGCTGCCGCATCATCAATGAAATTCTATGCCGAACTTTGCGCCAGTCCGGCTGCGTAATGCTGTCGGACCCAAATTACGCTGCGAACTGCATGGGGATTATGAGATGACCTCACGCTGTCAGGCGCTGGCGATTAGGCCTGCAACCCGAGCAAGAGACTTTGACCAATCATGACAGCCGCAGCTTATCCAGTCGGCCATCGCGACAATGAGGACGTGGCCCTGCTTCCTTTCTCTAGAGCGCATCTGGAAGGCGCCCTGAAGCTCTCGCAGGAGATGTCCTGGCCTTATCGGCTCGAAGATTGGGATGTCGCGCTGCAGCTGGGCCAAGGCTTTGTCCTGGAACGGGATGGGACGGTGATCGGGACCGCGGCGTGGTGGCCGTACGGCGAGACTCATGCGTCCGCCGGCATGATCATCGTCGCAAAGGCAGCTCAGGGCCGCGGCTATGGGGCCCGGCTCATGGATGCGTTGCTGACGTCCGCGCGCCCACGGACCATCGCGTTGAACTCGACGGCCGAAGGGATCGCGCTTTATCGCCGGCGCGGCTTTGTGCCGACTGGGATTATCCATCAGCATCAGGGAATTCCACGCCAGAGCCACGAGACGCTGCAATCGGGTCTCCTCAGACCGATGGCTGCATCGGAGTTCGGGGCAATCGCGCGGCTCGACCGCGCGGCGACGGGGTTGGAGCGGCGACAGATGCTGAATCGGCTGTTTGACAGCGGTGACGGCTATGTTCTGCTGCGCGACGGCGTATTTTGCGGCTACGCCATCTCTCGCCTTTTCGGCCGCGGCCACGTCATCGGCCCCGTGGTGGCCGAGAGCTCGACCGATGCACGTGCGCTGATCGAATTTGCGATCGCGCGGCTCGGACCTGTCTTCGTCCGGATCGATATTCCTGCCTCCTCGCAGCTTGGGGAATGGCTCGAAAGCATCGGCCTGCAGCGCGTCAGCGATGCCACCACCATGGTGCTTGGAACGCCTACTCCATGGGCAGGGCCGGCGCGAGTGTTTGCGATTCCCAATCAGTCGTTCGGCTAGGGAACATCGGGATCATGCGAACGGAGATGGACAGAACGGATATCCCGAACGCGGGTGCGGACGAGGCAGCCGCAACGATCGGCGCGCTGGCAACGCCAGCTCTCCTGCTCGACAAGGACCGGCTGGATCGCAATCTCGCGCGCCTGTCTTCTCGCATGGCCGGGCAAGGGGTCGTGTTGCGTCCTCACATGAAGACCGCGAAATCCATCCACGTCGCGCGATGCGCTTATCCCGGGGGGGCGGGACCAATCACCGTCTCTACCCTGGCGGAAGCGGAGTATTTCGCACGGCATGGATTCCGGGACATGATCTATGCCGTGGGACTTGGGCCTCACACCGCCAGCAGAGCGATGAACCTGCGGAAAGCAGGCATCGATATCAAGGTGCTGCTGGATTCGTCTGAGCAGGCCGCCATGCTTGGCGCGACCGGTCGTGCCACTGGCGTGACACCATCGGCCTTCATCGAGATCGACTGCGACGGTCATCGCGGTGGGCTGACCGCTGACGATCCCAAACTCGTGGTCGTTGCGGCCGCCATGGCCGAGGCCGGCGTCAGGCTCGCCGGCGTTCTCACCCATGCCGGCGAGTCCTACAGCCTCTTCACGCCCGAGGCCCTCGTTGCGGCTGCGGAGAACGAGCGCGCCGTGGCCGTCGCCGCCGCAACGACCTTGCGCGCGGCCGGCCATGAATGTCCTGTCGTCAGCGTCGGCTCGACGCCGACCGCACATTTCGCCGAAGACCTGACCGGCGTCACGGAAATACGCGCCGGCGTCTACATGTTCTTCGATCTGGTCATGCATGGCGTCGGTGTCTGCACCACCAACGACATCGCCATCTCGGTGGTCGCCACCGTGATCGGGAAGAAACCCGAGAAGGGCTGGATTTTGGTCGATGCGGGCTGGATGGCGCTGTCGCGCGATCGCGGCACCGCGGCGCAGCGGGTCGACCAAGGATACGGACTGGTCTGCGATGTAGCCGGCAAGGTCTTTCCCGACCTGATCGTTTCGCAGGCGAGCCAGGAGCACGGCATCCTCGCCGTCAGGCCCGGGTCGGCGCGCGCTTTGCCTGATCTTCCGATCGGCGCGAAGGTCCGCATCCTTCCCAATCACGCCTGTGCCACGGCATCGCAACACGAATTGTACAACGTCGTCTCCGCCGACAGCGACGCGATCGAGGCACGATGGCCCCGGATGCGCGGCTGGTAGGCCGTCGAAAGGATCGCTACCAATGACCTCGCCCGTTCGACACCTCACGGAAGCCGGCTTCCTCGGAAGATTCTACATCGACGGAGAATGGCGGAAGCCGATCGGATCGGTCACGGCAGCAGCAACCGTCGTCAATCCGGCGACCGAGCAGCCGATCGCTGACGTCGCGCTCGGCGATGACGATGACGTGGACTGCGCCATCGCAGCCGCCAGACGAGCTTTCGCCGGCTGGTCCGTGACGCCGCCCGCCGAGAGAGCGGCGCTGCTCAACCGGGTTCATCGATTGCTTCTCCAGCGGCTGGAGCTGTTCGCGCAGGCCCTCACCTGCGAGATGGGAGCCGCCATCACCTACGCGCGTCGCGCCCAGGTGCCGTTGGCAGCCGAACATATCCGTGTCGCCCGCGACAATCTCGCGAATTATCAGTTCATCGCCGCGCGCGGCAGCACCGCGATCATGCGCGAGGCAATTGGCGTCTGCGGCCTCATCACGCCATGGAATTGGCCCCTTTACCAGATCACGGCCAAGGTCGGTCCTGCGCTCGCAGCTGGCTGTACGGTGGTGTTGAAGCCAAGTGAATTGTCGCCCCTGAGCGCCTTGCTGTTCGCCGAGGTGATGAACCACGCCGGTTGTCCGCCCGGCGTCTTCAATCTCGTCAACGGCACCGGTCCAATCGTGGGCGCCGCTCTGGCGTCGCATCCGCAGGTGGACATGATCTCGATCACCGGCTCGACGCGCGCCGGCGTTCTCGTCGCGCAAGCGGCAGCGCCCACCGTCAAACGCGTTGCCCAGGAGCTCGGCGGCAAGTCGCCGAACATCATCTTGCCGGACGCCGATCTCAGCCGTGCTGTTCCGCTCGGCGTCGGCGCCGCCTTCCGCAATCTCGGCCAGTCCTGCAGCGCACCGACGCGCATGCTCGTGCCTCGCTCACACATGGAAGAGGTCGAGACCCTGGCGGCAGCAACCGCTTCAGAACTGGTGGTCGGCGATCCCCTTGCGGAAGGCACGACCCATGGCGCGATCGCCAACCGGCCGCAGTTCGACCGCGTACAGGCCATGATCGGCGTCGGCCTGGATGAAGGCGCCAAACTCGTCATCGGCGGGCCGGGGCGGCCCGGCGACCTTCAGACTGGCTTCTATGCGCGTCCGACCATCTTCTCGAACGTCCGTCGCGACATGCGGATCGCGCAGGAGGAGATCTTCGGCCCGGTGCTGTCGATCATTCCCTACGACACCGTGGACGAGGCGATCGCGATCGCCAATGACACCGTCTACGGCCTCGGCGCCCATGTGCAAGGCACCGATACGGAAAAGGTGCGGACCGTCGCCAGGCAGATCCAGTCGGGTCAAGTTCATCTCAATTATCCCGACTGGGATCCCAACGCACCTTTTGGCGGCTACAAGCGCTCCGGCAATGGTCGCGAATACGGCATCCAAGGGCTGGAGGAGTATCTTGAGACCAAGGCCCTGCTTGGATTTTATCGATGAAACGCTCCCTGTCGGAACGGGGGCGCTCGGCGTTTTCACAATGCATGGATAGGATAGCACGTGGTGGCATTCATCTCCGAGAGCGACTCGAACCACCTCATCTCACATGAATCCGCTTTCCAGGCGGTGCGGAAAGCGCTTATCGCGGCGGCTGCCGCCGATGCGAAGGTGTTTCCGGCCGTGATCGCACATGGCTCGGATCGCCAGAACACCTTTTCTCTGAAGTCGGGTTCGACGCCCGAATTGGCCGGCTTCAAGGTCGGCTCGTTCTGGCCCGACAATCCCGGTAAAGGTCGGCCACGCCATAGTTCGACGATCTTCCTGATCGATCAGGAGAGCGGGCGGATCGGCGCGATGATCGAGGCTTCGGCCGTCAATGCCTATCGAACGGCTGCGGCTGATGCGGTGGCGGCGGAAGCGCTGGCGCGGCCGGATTCGGAGACATTGGCGATCTTTGGTGCAGGGAACCAGGCGTTGTTCGAATGCTGTGCGCTCGCCCGCATCCTTCCGCTGAAGCGCCTGCATATCGTCTCTCGCAATGGAGACAAGGCGAAGGACTTCGCGACTAGGCTGTCGTCCCGTGGCGTGAAGCTCGAAATCCATGTGTCGACGGCGGAACAGGCGTGTCGGCAGGCCGATATCATTGTGACCGCGACGCCGTCGCGTCTTCCGCTTTTCAAGGAGGATTGGGTGCGTCCGGGCACGCACATCGCGGCTATGGGGTCCGACGCGCAGGGCAAACAAGAGCTACCAAGCGAGCTCTTCGAGCATGCGAAGCTGTTTTGCGATCTGCCGGAGCAATCGATCCAGATCGGGGAATTCCAGCATGTTCGCGATAGGATCGAACGCGGCGAATTGGTTCTAAACGCAATCGGCGCGGTGCTTGAAAGGCATCGTTCGGGCAGGATCGCGCGGGAAGATATCACCATTTTCGATAGCTCCGGCATTGCTCTCCAGGATGTCTATATTGGCCAATTCCTTCTATCCGTGAGCAAGGGAGCGCCGAATCTTTAGAGGCTGGTCAAATAAATTCTTGCACCTGTCCTTGCAGCCATTGAGCAAGCTCGAGTGCTTTTCCGGACAGTTCAGCTTCTCCCATCCAGATCAAGCCGTAGTGGCTGTCGTCGGGATCGAAACCGGCAGGGGCGATGAGCCGCCCTCTATCGATGTCGTCGGTAGCAAGGACCCAAGGGCTGAGCGCAACACCCAGTCCGGCGGATGCGGCTTCAACGATGAGGAAGTGGTGGTCGTAGAAGCGAATCTCTGTGGGGCGCCGCACTGACGGGTGGCTGGAAAGCCAGCGCGACCAGGCGTCCGGCCGGGTCTTTGATCCCAAGGCGATGTACTCACCGGAAGCAAATGTTGGCGCGAGTTGGGGGCTCATGACCGGTCCCATCTTTTCAGGAAAAAGACGTTGGACATGCCATGCATCGGGAAGCGCAAAGTCGAGCCGACGTATGGCGAGATTGATCCGGTCGCGGCGAAACTCGACAGGGCCGCCGGCGACCGACAGATGCAGAGCGATATCGGGCTGGGCGGCCTGAAAGCTTGCAAGCCTTGGAATGAGCCAGCGCATCGCGACAGACGGCTCGCATGAGAGAACAAGTGCATTCTGCCGAGCGTTGGCGGCGCGCAAGCTCTCAACGGTTGTCGCCAACTCGGCGAAGAACCGGCCCACTGTGAGGTTGAGCACCTCTCCAGCAGCGGTAAGCCGCAGCCCACGTCCGCTTTTTTCGAAGAGTTTGAAGCCCAGATCTTCGGACAGCTTGGTGATACGGCGGCTCACCGCCCCGTGGGTCAACGCGAGGCTGTCTGCGGCCAAGCGGACCGACCCGAGGCGTGCCGCGGTCTCGAACGCACGTAAGTCATCCAACGAAGGTACTTCTGACCGTTTCATTGGTGATATCATATCACCAATAATCGCAGAAACTATCGCTTTTTATGCCGGACTCGATTGGCATAATTGACCCATGCGAACCAATGGCCGATACACAATCGGTATCCTTGCCGATGACCTGACCAGCGCCGCGGATGGGGCCGCTCCGTTTGTCGAGCGGGGACTGCGAGCTCTTGTGGGCCGACGCCGGCTTCCATTACAGCAGGCGACGATCCTCGCCGTGGATAGCGGATCGCGATCACTTTTAGCTTCGCAAGCGGCACAGCGAGCCCGGGTATTTGCAGCGCAACTCGCCTCACGAGATGTCCTCTACAAGACTGTGGACTCGACTCTTCGCGGACATGTAAGGGCCGAGATGGAAGCGGCCTTCACCGCGAGCGGTCGCAAGAAGCTGGTCTTCGCGCCTGCGTTTCCGGCCGCAGGGCGTACGACCATCGGCGGCGTTCAGCTTGTCGATGGCATCCCGGTCGCGGAGACCGGCTATGGTCGCGATCCCGTCCATCCGGCACGACACTCCCGGTTGGTTGAGCTCGTCCCGTCCACCATCGGCAATGTCGTCATCCTTGATGCTGCGACCCAGGACGAGCTCGACGTAAAGATTGCGGCATTGCGGGATCCGGAGTCGATCCTGTGGGTGGGCTCTCCGGGCATGGCTCTGGCTTTGGCGAAGCGGCTTGCGCCGGTTCAGGTTGCGTCTGACGTGACGCTGGGCGGGGGCAGCGAGATTCTTGTTGTTGTCGGCAGCGCGAACCCGCGCAGCCATCGTCAGGCCGATCGGATCGGGGCGGAGCACGGCGTCGCCCTGCTTCGAACTCCAGTGGAACGTATCGACGACCCCAATTCCATCCTGCTCGACATTGCGCAGGCCTCGGCTCGAAGAGTGGTCGACGAGCGTTTCGACGTGGTGATAGCCACTGGCGGGGATACGATGGAAGCGATCCTCGATGGCCTGGACATCTCTTCGTTCGAGATCTTGCAAGAGCTAGAGCCGGGCTTTCCGCTTGGCCGCGCGTTCCTCAATGGACGAGAGCTCCTCATAGCCATGAAGGCAGGCGGCTTTGGCGACGACGACACGTTGCGTCGTGCGGTCGCGCGGCTCCGCGCCTGCGCCTCCGTGTCAGAAAAGGTTCTGTGATGACCCAAATCGCTCCCCTCGCCATCACCATGGGCGATGCCTCCGGCATCGGCCCGGAGATCGTAGCGAAGACATTGGCCAAAGGCGGTGAAAGCTTGGTCGTCTTCGGCAGCTCGGTCGTGATGGAGGATATCGTCCGTCGTCTGGATCTCGGCCTCAAGGTCAAGCGCATCGCCGATCCTCAAGAGGCGCGCTCTGGGCCGCGGTCCATTGAGGTCATTGACGCGACGCAGATCATCGCGCCGCCGCCGCTCGGGAGCGTCAGCGCCGTGGCCGGCCAAGCTTCCTTCGACGCCGTCGTCGCCGCCATCGCCGCAGCCAAAACCGGCAAGGTCAGCGGCATCGTCACCGCGCCGATCAACAAGGAAGCGATGGCAAGCGCGGGCATTCGGTATCCCGGGCACACTGAGATTCTCGCGGAGTATGGTGGCGCGAACCGCGTCGCCATGATGCTGGCCAACGACGAAATCCGCACGGTACTCGTCACGATCCATACGTCTCTGCGCAAGGCCATCGACGAGGCGGATTTTGATGCGCAGATGTCGGCCATTCGGCTCGCAAACGAGGGTGGGAAGGCACTCGGAATCGCGGCACCGCGCGTTGCGGTCGCAGGGCTCAACCCTCATGCCGGCGAAGCCGGCCTCTTCGGCGACGAGGAAATCCGGATCATTGGACCCGCAATCGAGGCGGCACGCGCCGAGGGCATCGACGCCAGCGGCCCTTGGCCGGGCGACACCGTTTACATGCAGGCCCGCAAGGGCCGCTTCGATGTGGTCGTGGCCCAGTATCACGACCAAGGTCTGATTCCCGTGAAATATCTCGGCCTCGAAAAGGGTGTGAACATCACGCTCGGCCTGCCGTTCGTCCGTACAAGCCCTGACCATGGCACGGCGTTCGACATTGCAGGCCGAGGCATCGCCGATACCGCCAGTATCGAGACCGCGCTGGCTTACGCGCGAAGGCTCGTCGCCGCGCAAGTCAAGACCAAAGAAGGGGTAGTCTAATGGGCCTTCGCTTCATCTTCATGCTCACGCGCAACGATCGCACCGTCGAGGACGCCTCGGAACAGCTCAAGACCGCCCTGAGCCTCGGCGTTCGCCACATTGGCTTCAAGGACGTCGGCCTGCCGATTGACCGTCTCAAAGTTCTCAATCAGGCCATCAAGGCAGACGGCGCGACCTCCTATCTCGAAGTCGTTTCACTCGACCAGCAGAGTGAGATCGTTTCAGCGAAGGCGGCGGTCGAAATCGGCGTTGACGTCCTGCTCGGCGGCACAAATGTTGACGACGTCCTGCCGATCCTTGCGGGGACGGACATTCAATACTGCCCCTTCCCGGGTCGCATCACCGGTCATCCGAGTGTGCTCGAAGGAAGCATCGAGGAGATCGTCGAGAGCGCCAAGACGCTCGCGGCGCGGGAAGGCGTTCATGGCCTCGACCTGCTCGCCTATCGGTCCAAGGAAGACGCCCCGGCCCTCATCAAAGCGGTGTCCGCGGCGGTGCCCAAGCCCGTTTATGTGGCCGGATCGATCGATACGCCTGAGCGGATCGCCGCCCTGAAGGACGCGGGAGCCGCTGGTTTCACCATCGGTACCGCCGCGTTGGACGGCAAGTATCCGGCCGACGACAAGGACGTCGCTCGCCAGCTCGGGGCCATCATTCGTGACGTGGCCGCTTTGAACCGGCATCTCTCGCCGCTCCACAAGAAGAACCTGGCCAACTCGTTCGGACAGCTCAAGGAGACTTGGTCTCCGAAGATCGCCGGTCAGATCAACGATATGCAGTTCAAGCTGGCCAAGTTCGCCGGCGAGTTTGCCTGGCGCTTTCACAGGAGCAGTGACGAGCTCTTCCTGGTGCACAAGGGTCGCCTGCTGATGAAATTCCGCGATCGGGACGAGATCATCGAGCAAGGCGAGTTCATCGTGGTCCCGCATGGGGTCGAACATTGTCCCGTCGCGCTGGACGATATCTGCGAGGTCGTGCTGCTCGAACCCGGCACAGCCCGGGATGCCGGTACCGCTCACGAGGTCGCAGGCTAGGCCGCCTGCCTTCGATCGAGACAAACGTTTGTCGCCGTCGGCTGGCCCGCCGCTGCTCGGCCTGGCTGCCCCCGAGCGCGATTGCTCATCGCGGTCCACCTCCACCACGTAAGAAAGGTCGTCACCATGTCTCTTCTCGTCAAGCTCGACTTCGCCCCCACCGCCGAACCAAAGCACTCGAAGACCCTGCCGGGCCGCTTGGTTTCCGGCGATCCGTCCTACAAGACCTGGGAGCAGGACTCGTCCCGAGGTGACTCGGTGAAGACTGGAGTCTGGGAGGCGACGCCTGGCGAGAATCGGTCGATCAAGGGCGAGACCTTCGAGTACTGCCACATCCTTTCCGGCGTGGTGGAACTGACCGAGGAGGGCAAGGAGCCTCGCATTTTTCGCGCCGGCGACAGCTTTGTGATGAAACCCGGCTATGTCGGCGTCTGGAAGACGATCGAGACGGTGCGAAAAATCTACGTCGTCGTTAGCATGCCGGCAGCCTAAAACTGCGTCAGGTGCTGGGACAGAATCAACTTTCCCGCGAGCGCTGCCTCCTCGGCGGCGCTCGTGGCTCAATCACATTCTGCCCCGAGGCTTATTCAACCCATTTTGCGGCGCCTTTTATCTCCGCCTCTCAGCGATCTCGCGCACTGCTTCGACGGCCTCGTCAACGGCGGCACGGTCGACGTCGAGATGGGTGACCCAGCGCATCCGTCCACCCGGCCAAAAACTCGCCGCGATGCCGCGTTCGCGCAGCGTGTCGGATAGCCGAGTCGCCAGCTCGGGTGCGAGCTCAACAAAGATCATGTTGGACTGCGGCGGTGTCACCCTCAGTCCCTCGATTCCCATCAGTCCGTCTGCGAGCGCCTTGGCGTTCGCGTGATCCTCGGGCAGGCGATCGACATGATGATCGAGCGCGTACAGCCCCGCTGCTGCAATTATTCCAGCTTGCCGCATCCCGCCGCCGAGCATCTTGCGCCACCGGCGTGCGCGCGCGATCAATCTGATATCGCCGACCAGCACTGATCCAAGCGGCGCACCGAGTCCCTTTGAAAGGCACACCGATACGCTATCGTAGCCTTCTGCCAAGCTTGCGACGTCAACGCCGAGTACCGCGGCCGCGTTGAATATCCGCGCACCGTCAAGGTGGGTAGCGAGCTTCCGCTCTTGTGCAAACTCGACGACCTCGGTCAAATGGTCTCGCGGCAGGACCCGCCCGCCGAACGTATTCTCGATCGTGACCAATCGCGTCACCGCAAAATGCGGATCGTCGGCCTTAACCGCGGCGTGAAGATCGTCCATGCGGATCGTGCCGTCGGCCCTTACCGGCAAAGGCTGCGGCTGGACCGAGCCGAGCACGGCCGCGCCTCCAGCTTCCCACAGATAGGTATGAGCTCCGCTTCCACAGAGATATTCCTCGCCGCGCTGGCAATGGCTCATGATCGCGGCGAGATTGGACATGCTACCGGTCGGCAGCAGCAGTCCCGCTTCCTTGCCGAACAGCTCGGCAACGCGCGCCTCTAGCGCCTTGACTGTGAAATCGTCGCCGAGCACATCGTCGCCTACCTCGGCGGCCGCCATCATCGCACGCATTTGCGGGGTAGGGCGGGTGACCGTATCGGAGCGGAAATCGAGGCGGATTGCACTGGACTGCATGATCGAGATCCTATCGGTTTGCCTGCTTCCGTCGTGCTAGCAAAAGAATAGGGGTCGGACTATCGATACGGCCTGACGGATTATGGTGATATGGGATCACCAATGAAGCAGTTAGACGTTCCTCGCGCCACGCCTTCCCGAGCGAGCATCTCTGCAAAGCCGTGACCGGTATTGCCGATCAGCTTGCTTGAGCAGCTTGTATCATTCGAGCGGCCAAAAAACCCGAACATGTTTCGAAGTCCTGGATGATTTCAGCACATTCTATCGACCGCCAGATGCGATGAAGGGCTGATCGGAACTTGCTTCCGCATTCTTGGCAGCCGAGGTTCATCGGAACATGTCGCCTCACGTCGAGCGCATTCACAGCGATGAGCGTCTCCCGGCCGAGGCCGAAATCGTCATCGTCGGCGGCGGAATCCTAGGCTCTACGGCCGCCTATTACCTGGCGAAGCGTGGGCTCTCCGTGGCGCTCCTCGAGAAGGGCCACGTCGCCTGTGAACAATCGAGCCGAAACTGGGGTTGGTGCCGCCAGCAGAACCGCGACCGGCGCGAACTACCGCTCTCGGTGCTCTCCATGCGCCTGTGGGACGAGCTCACGCGCGATATCAATCGGGACCTCGGATTTCGTCGTTGCGGTCTCGTCTATGCGACCCACGACGAGGCTGTGCTCGCGGGCTGGGAAAAGTGGCGCGAGGTCGCCAGGGAGTATGACGTCGACACGCGCGTGCTGAGCCGGGCGGAGGTGGCCGAGCGCGTCCCCGAAGCGCGCGACAAATGGATTGGCGGGACCTATTCGGCGCGGGACGGCAAGGCCGAACCTGCACTCGCTGCGCCGGCTATCGCCGAGGGGGCCAGAACTCTGGGCGCTACGATCCATCAGGAATGTGCCGCGCGGGCGCTCGACCTGGCCAATGGCAAAATTGCGGGCGTGCACACGGAGAAGGGCTATATCAGAACCAGCGCGGTGCTGTGCGCCGCCGGCGCCTGGTCCTCGCGCTTCCTTCGGCCGCTCGGGATCAGTTTCCCCCAAGCAAGCATCCGTCAGACCGCGCTGCGATCCACCCCGACGATTAACATCGGCGAGGCGGTCTCGACGCCCTACTGCACGATCACGCGCCGACTGGACGGCAGCTATACGCTCGCGATAAGTGGCAAGGCGAACCTCGAAATCACGCCGCAGGCTATCCGGTATAGCCGGGAGTTCATGCCGCAGTTCTTGCGTCGCCTGAAGAATGTCAGGATTGGCGTCGGCCAATCCTTCTTTTCGGGGCCGGATTCATTGCCCGCGCTGCTGGCCAACGATGATCGGATCTTCGAGCAGAATCGCATGCTCGATCCTCCGCCCTTGAAATGGCTTGTAAGCCAGGTGGTGGAGAGCGTCCGAAAAACTTTCCCCCAACTTGGCGAACTCAAGATCGATAGCGCCTGGGGCGGCTTCGTCGATTGCACGCCGGACGCAGTGCCCGTGGTGTCGCAGGTGGAGGGGGTGAAGGGCCTCGTCCTCGTAGCGGGCTGCTCCGGTCACGGCTTTGGTTTGGGCCCGGGGCTCGGCTATCTGGCCGCAGAGCTCGTCGTCAACGACACGCCTAGCGTCGATCCCGCACCGTTCCGGCTGTCGCGTCTGACCGACGGCTCGAGGCTGGACATAGCCGCCATCTGAAGATCGAGCCAGAAGTCAGGCGTGACGCGCACCGCGGCGAGCAAGGGATTCGGAAAAATAGCTAATATTTCAATGGAGGTTGACTGACACCTGTCATCCACAGCCACGCCGAAAAAGTTCCGTCGCTCGAGCGCAGAAAGTTGGTTAGAGGACCATTCCGACAATGGGGAATCCAATTGCGGGTTCAATGGAGGTTGAACGAAACGGTTGTCGGAATGACGTCTGATTTTGCTGCAAAATCACACGCCTCTTAATCAGCGGGTCCCAGGTTCGAGCCCTGGTGCGCCCACCATACAAATCAAGACCTTAGCGAAAGAAACCGTTTGAGAGAGCCGAACTAAAACGGTTTTTCAAACGGTGCTTTTCCAATCCTTCCGAATTCTATTCCCGACAATGTGGTCGGCAGAAGCGGCTCGGGCTTGACGTTGATCTGTCCTCCTGAAGCGCTTGATGGGCTCACCGTCTCGCGCGAAGCGTGGCCTCAAAACATTACCTGATCTCGCGGTACGAATGATCGGTTGGTCGCAGTGATGTTTCTGAGCTAGTCCGAAAAGAAGCTTTTGATGCCGGGTCCACTCGTGCGGCCACCGGTACGATCATGGACGTAATCGCGCTCAACGTTCTGCGGAGAGATGTCGAGTTCGTCAGCCTTTTGCTCGATTTCCGCATCGGTAATCATGGAGCTACCGTTCCAGGGCAATCAACTTGGCCAAGTTTCGTCCGCAATGGGCCAAAGGGATCCGACGCACCGCACCTACATCCTAATCGATTCCTGTAGGAGGACCGAACCTCTGAAAGGGTGAGTTTCGCGATGTAATGCACCAGGGACTCGAATGTGCCTGACAATTCAGATGCATTGATCTGCTGCGTGGTGAATGCGCCTAGTCTCGCATCGATCGGAGCCAATCTTCTCTTGCGTATCGCTTCCATGTTTGGAAACGCTTGCTAAGCAATTGATATCGCTAGGGCGGAATTCAGCATATTTTTCCAAATGCGCCTTGAAATCATTCAACAATCAAACTGATTTTGATTCCGCCATTCGGATTCTGGTCCGTTGCGGCCAAAACGGCAGTCAAAGCCTTGACTTCGTTACGAACGGACGCCGGTAGGCTCAGATCTTTGCGATGCATTTGGAAAGCACTGCAATCCGCTCACGGGGCTGACTTAGCGGAATCGCGGATCCGGGGTTTGCACCGCTGTATCGAAGCCATCTGAGGGGTGAGGGATCGCGCAACTTTCGGCACACCGTCTCCAGAACAGTCCTCCGAGCTACGCTGCCACACAGTCGTCCGGCGGCCAAGTTGAGGTCATGCCGCCTGCCGAATTCTTGCTTGGTCCTCACCCAGAGTGTTTGGCCCCCCTTGAGTCACGGCTCTTCGGCTAGCCCTGTGACCAAGCCAATTGCTCAGAGCTTCTTGTTCCGTAAGCGACTTTCCGAGCGCAGAAAACACGGCAGTACTGATAGCTTGTTGTTGGCTGCGCAGGTGGTCTTCAACCAGCTTGTGTCGAGTGACATAGCCTGCGTTCACACCAGGGATAGAATGGTTCATGAGGAGCTTCGCATCGAATTCCGATACGCCGGCAGAGGTGGCAATCGTCCGAAATGTTTGACGAAGGTCATTGCCCCATTTTGACAAGATATCTCGATCTTCCTTTGTTTCAGCTAAGTGTCCTGAGGCGCTCTCAGCCGGAAATAACCACTCTTGCGCCTGAGACGGATGCATTTGCCTGCCGAAACGGAGCACCCGAATAAGGCTCAGGATCATTTCCCGAGATAGCGGGATGTCGAACGCTCGCTTACTGCCTCCCTTGGGCTTTGGGATGTGGAGCGTTCGCCGCCGAAAATCGATGTGTTCGGGCCTGGCCTGCTGCAATGCCGTGGGCCTAGACCCACACAGCAATGTAAAAAGGTGGAATTCGCGCCGGATTGGATTATCTAGGTCGGCCAGCTCTATGAACCATCCTTTCAAATCGCCGGTGCCCATACCAGTGTTCCTGCGCTCCTCCTGATTCCAATCGACTGCATCTGCGGGATTGTCACGTGGAAGCGATCGATTGGTCTTCCGGGCATGATTGTAAATGGCTCGCAACGTCCGCATGCTGCCATTCGCCATGTAGGGACCGTTCTCCTTGGTAAGTTCATCATGCTTTTTGGCGACGCGACTTGGATCGTTCGCAAGATCGAGCAGAGGAGTGTCAAGCCATTCCGAA
Organism: Bradyrhizobium sp. Kon10; assembly: GCF_055807395.1. NCBI lineage: Bacteria > Pseudomonadati > Pseudomonadota > Alphaproteobacteria > Hyphomicrobiales > Nitrobacteraceae > Bradyrhizobium > Bradyrhizobium sp. Kon10. Next base: position 88,949 of record NZ_JBVVOZ010000024.1, read on the forward strand.
AAGAGACGTTCGACGTGATCGCGATAGCCACTTATCGTTTTCTCGCTGCGGCCTTTTCGGATTAAGTGGGCTTCCAGATAGCGTTGCCAAGCCTGCCTCAGGGTAGCGGCCGCTACAGCGCTATTCCCATCGGTCTCGGCCTGTTCGGCCTTTCCGTCTTGCCTCGCTTTCGGGTGGTGCCCTTTGCTGATCTGAGCAAGATATTCCTTGGCAATCGCGCGGGCCGCTCGAGTCGTCAACTCGCTCGCATCTCCAATAGACACTCTGATGGATGAGGCCCGCTTTCCTCGCTGTCTAAGATCACCTTGAACAGTGAAGGTCCTTTTTCGCTTCCCCACGACCACGAAGAAGCCTTTCAACTCAGTGTCGCGAGCCAGATACCAGCCATCATCAGGAGTCGGCAGCTGAGCGATAGCCTTGTCGCTGAGAGCAATGCGTATGTCGGTCATGAGGGCGGACTTGAACTGCTAAAACGGTTTTCAAACGGTTTTGGCGAGCCGAGGTGTTTGAAGGTCTGGGTTCGCTGGACTGCGAAGCTATGCGACAAGTCTCTATAAATAAAAGGCCTTCTTGAACGTTGTCGTAGTGTGGCGCAGATTTAGAAATTGTAGAGAGGCGTCGATTTTGAACTCTTAATCAGCGGGTCCCAGGTTCGAGCCCTGGTGCGCCCACCAAATAAATCAAGACCTTAGCGAGAGAGACCGTTTGAGAGGGCCGAACTAAAACGGTTTTTCAAACGGTGTTTTTGGCGGCCAGCCGGCGAGTCCACTCTCGGCATTGTGATCTACTCTGTCCGTCTGGACGGAGGCCAAGGCGACTCGGAGGCTGTCCGGCAGAACCGCTTCCTTGATGTTGTATGTTGATCAGAGCCGCCCGACATAGCAGGCATTTTTCCACTTATGTTCAATGTCATCGGCGACGCATTGGGGCAGCTGCGCAGCGCCTCCACCGAAATAGTGCTTGAAGTCGATGTGAACTCTTATGTTGTCTGGCCGATAAGCCGCCATGCGGTTATAGAGGAGAACCGATCCCATCTCGAAGCGCCGATAGACCGATTTGTGCATCGGCGATTTTGATTTCGCCAGGCGGAGATTCGATCCCTCCCGCCCCAACCACTAAAACATCCCGAAACATCTGATTTCGTGCGAATTTCTACGAGAAATTCCTGCGGATTTTGCGACGCGCGGACTCCCAAAAATTTCCAAGCGCTCTCGGCGGCTCCACGCAGCATGGACGCAGCATGGACGGCGCGACCGGATCTCTGTTGAGTTCTCAATTGCTGAGCGACGATTTGCCGGCCGTCAGCGTCTCCCATGCCGTTGGGCGCCATGCAGAACTTGCATTGTCGCAACGTCCACTCGCTGAAAATTTACATCGCGCCACTCGATGCCGTTTAGATGAGCTGAGTCCGGTACCAGCAGGCCCTGGTAGTAGCGGTGTCCCTCGTAGGTAATCCCATACGATTTTCCCATCTCGGTGCGATACAGCCCAATTAGCTGTGGCGCACCTCCACTCAAAGGGTCAGCTTTGTTCTTGAGGGCGTCACAAAAGGCCCAGAATATTGCCCTGCTTGTTCTCCCTTGAGGATCATATTGAAGGTCTTCATTCTGCTTCTTGACTGCGTGCCCACCAGATCCGAGCGCAGTATGAAGTGCAGATTGTGTTTCATCGATAGATAACTCCTCATCTGTCCAAACCGCAGCTCTGGTCCAGGTCGACGCCACATAGGTCAGCGTCCAAAGACGGAAGCGTGCATTCATTCCGCTACCATCTCGCGCTCCGTGTAGAATCGCAAAGCTGCGATCGGGAGCGTTAAAACGGCTGCCGAGCGACACCTTGACTGTCTCAGCAACGATCGCGTGCCTCGCTTGCGCGCTCGCCTCCGTAGGGAAAAGCATCCCATCGTCGGCCGCGGCTATGATCTGTCCCAGCATGAGGCTAGGAAAAAGAACATCTCCGACATATCCAAAAACGTCGGGGGTACTCTTGCAGGCAAAGAGTTTTCGTCCAGCATCCCAACGATTGAGATACGATCCCCAGCTGATCCGGCTGTCGCTGACCAAATAAAGTGATGAAGGACCACGTGGATCGACTCCACTCCAAGCGGCAAGCGTTGTCACTATTCCTGGCCCCCCTTTTTGCGTTATGATGATGGCCAATTGGGCCGTTGCGAGGCAACTCCCAGGCGATCCACCATACTACTAACATTTCTATGGGTCGCGAGGTCGGAGGACCTACCCTGATACGGCTTTGCCGTGTCAGGGTGGCTGGGTCCCGCTATTGCTTACGTCGATGCGCGTGTTGTGCGTTCTCACCCGACTTCGCGAAATGCTTCCGGACCTACTGCCGCCGCCTGGCATCAACAATACGAAGCAAATGGGTGGCGAGCATGACTTGCTCACGTGCTTCAGCCGGATCGCTGAGGTTTACGGTGCGATGCGAATGCGGATTTTTGTATGAGCCAATCGCACCAGCAAATAGGTGTGCAAGAGCTTCGCGCTCTCCGGACGGATGAGCCAGGTTGGTTAACCTGCCGCGATTGTCTTTCGGATTGTCGCCCGGATCAAATGCCTTGCGCATGAGGTCCGCGCCTAGGTCGGTCGCTTCGTAACCTCCGGCCTGACGTACGGCAACTTCGACAGCCTTAAAAGCGGCGAAGACAGCCTCGTCTAACTCGCCTCTTGCAAGAGCCGCCCACACCTTATCGCGTATCGCGACATGCAGGAGCTCCTTGGGGAAAAGCATCGCCGCTCGCGTTGCTTCCCAGTCCTGTCCATTGGCAATAGCCAGACCAGCTTCGGTAAAGGTCTTCCATCCATGGGTACCATTGATGCCAGGCGATGCTTCCACAAATCCTTCGCGTTCTAGTTGGCGCCATGCCCTGTTTAGGTGCTCGTCAATCTGCTGCTTTTTGTGGAAGGGATAACTGCTCCCCCGTTCAGTCGCCATGCCGGTGCCGAATGGCTCGGTAGTGATTGCTTCGTAAGTGAAGCCCGCGTTCTGTCGCACATCCTTCGCAATGAGCAGCATGATGCGGCCGACATCCGCCGTCGACATGGCTAGGAGGTGATCGGCGTTTGGAACGTGTTTGGAGATCATGCTACCTCATAGCACACGTGGAATCGGTTATAGGTACCATTCAAACCTTTCCGATACGCGTCGGCAAATTAGCTTTGCGATTCTTTGCCGCTGCACGAGCAATGTGATGTCGCAATGCATCATCAGCGGATTGCAAGGAGCGTTTGATCCGCGATGACAGCGGCCCCAACGCGGCGTTTGGCGGCGGGAAGTTCGAGTTTAAATCAAAATTCTTTATGCACACGAGCGCCAGCTCCAAGGATTTCTGTGTCTGGTGCATAATCGAATTAAAGATGTTGACCGGAAGTTGGTCTTCTCGTCCCCACCATTCATCTACAAGATCTGAGAGCGTGTGAAGCGAATCGTAGAAGCTACTGAGAGAAACGATATCGTCGGAGGAAAGCGCGCTGCACTGCGGCGCATTCGGAAAGAGCGTCGGCCAATGCGGTAGGAAATTTTCCTTTCGGTCATTAGGCTCGATGTCGTGTCCAACTGATGCGCAAACAAAATTTGGGATTGCTCGACTATGAATGTAGAGGACGCGGGCAATCGTTCGGTTCAATTCGGGTGCTAAAATGCGACGAGCGTCTTGCTGCGCCTGCGAGTCGCTCTGCCCGGCGTGCGGATTAGAGCCGTATAAGTTGACCGTATGCGCTGTAATTCCACCAGACTGATTAGCAGAGTGGACGGCCTGGTTGATCAACAGTTCAGCGCCGTTGCTGGATTCTTCGTCTGAAAGTGCCGGACTCTTGCCTTCACGCTCGGCCTTCATCTTTACCAAGCGTGCAACAGTGTAAGCTTCGGGATCGTCATCGACAATCGTATGGTGGTTAGCACACAACAAAATCAGATTTTCGAAACTGTGCCGATCTTGAACCGATTGATTTGGGTCGAACCGAGCACCGCCCGGTCTCGCTGCTTTTATATGACAAATTTGGCCGACTATGGTGGCGTTGTGCACTATTGGCATTTTACATCTTGGAAACGCGCAGCAGTTAGCGGAGTGCTGAGCTGCCCCTGCCGATTTCCTCCAGTTGAAGTTAGAGTCCGGCCTTCTGAAGGACGGACAGATGAAGCGAGTGAACCGCCCCGGGTTTGCCGGAGGCTCCAACTCCTGAGAGGATGGAGCCATGACAAGCAAGACGACGAACAAGTTT